>JBGSWY010000408.1:0-16939 GCA_041751715.1 Burkholderiaceae bacterium | reverse complement strand
CGGGACGCGCGAATTTGTCGGGCTTGATAATTTCCGCCAGCTGTTTGCCGACGAAACCTACATCGATTCGTTCAGGACGACGGCGTTTTTTTCGGCGCTGGTGGCCGGCTCCGGCATCACGATCGCGCTGGTGCTCGCGGTATTCGCCGATCGCGTCATTCGCGGTGCCGGCTACAAGACGCTGCTGGTGTGGCCGTACGCCGTCGCACCCGCCGTTGCGGGTGTGCTGTGGCTCTTCATGTTTGCTCCGTCGATCGGCATCATTCCATTCGCGTTGCGCGAAGTCGGCTACGAGTGGAACCATCTGCTGAACGGCAATCATGCGATGGCATTGATCGTGATGGCTGCGGTGTGGAAGCAGATCAGCTACAACTTTCTATTCTTTCTGGCGGGACTGCAGGCGATTCCGAAGTCGCTGATCGAAGCGGCGGCGATCGACGGCGCAGGCCCATGGCGGCGATTCTGGACGATCGTGTTTCCGTTGCTGTCGCCGGTGACGTTTTTTCTGCTCGTGATCAACATCGTCTACGCGTTCTTCGAGACTTTCGCCATCGTCGATGCGTCAACGCAGGGCGGCCCGGGCAAGGACACGGCGATCCTTGTCTACAAGGTGTACTACGACGGCTTCAAAGGGCTGGATCTCGGTAGTTCGGCGGCGCAATCGGTCGTGCTGATGGCGATCGTGATTGCGCTGACGGTCGTGCAATTTCGTTACGTCGAGAAGAAAGTGCAGTACTAGGGCATATGGTCGAACGCCGCCCTGCCCTGACGGTTCTGACGCACGCGGTGCTGATTCTCGGCGTGCTGATCGTCGCGTTCCCGGTTTATGTGACGCTGGTCGCGTCGACGCATACGGCGCAGGCGATCGTGCAGGCGCCGATGCCACTGGTGCCGGGCGATCAGATGCTGCAAAACTACCGGGCGGTGCTGACGGGCACCGATGCCGGCGCCGGCTCGGCCGCACCGGTCGGCCGCATGATGTTCGTCAGCCTGGTGAGCGCCTTGACGATTGCGCTGGGCAAGATTGCGATCTCGTTGCTGTCGGCCTTTGCGATCGTCTACTTCCGCTTTCCATTCCGTAATCTTTTCTTCTGGGCGATCTTCGTCACACTGATGCTGCCGGTCGAGGTGCGCATCGGGCCCACCTATGAAGTCGTGTCCAATCTCGGCATGCTGAACACGTACGCAGGCCTGACGATTCCGCTGATAGCTTCGGCGACCGCGACGTTTCTGTTCCGGCAATTCTTCCTGACCGTGCCCGACGAGCTCGCCGAAGCTGCGCGCATCGACGGCGCGGGGCCGATGCGATTCTTCTGGGACATCCTGCTGCCGCTGTCGCGCACCAGCATCGCCGCACTGTTCGTGATCCAGTTCATCTACGGCTGGAATCAGTATCTATGGCCGCTGCTGGTGACGACCCAGGAAGACATGTACCCGGTGGTGATGGGCATCAAGCGCATGATCGCCGGCGGCGATGCGGCCAACGACTGGAACCTGATCATGGCCACCGCGATGCTCGCGATGCTGCCGCCCGCGATCGTCGTGCTGCTAATGCAAAGGTGGTTCGTCAAGGGTCTGGTGGAGACGGAAAAGTGACGCGGACGTCCGAGAGCAAGCACGCAGTGCGCGGCGATTGGAAACGACCGCGTCATCCCCGCGCAGGCGGGGATCCATGCAGCGCTAATCAAAGCCACTGGATTCCCGCTTACGCGGGAATGACAGTCAACGAGAGAGGTTGAAGAATTTTATGGCCTCGATCGAACTCATCGACGTCCGCAAGAGTTACGGCGCGCTGCAGGTCGTGCACGGCGTCGACGTGACCGTCGCGGACAGTGAATTCGTCGTGCTGGTCGGCCCATCCGGATGCGGCAAGTCGACCTTGCTGCGTATGGTCGCCGGGCTGGAAGAGATCAGCGCTGGCACGATCCGTATCGGCGACCGCATCGTCAACGACCTGGAACCGAAGGATCGCGACTGCGCAATGGTGTTCCAGAACTACGCGCTCTATCCGCACATGAGCGTGTACGACAACATGGCCTACGGGCTGAAGATCCGCGGCCTGGCAAGGAGCGACATCGAAAAGAGAGTCAACGACGCGGCGGCGATTCTCGAACTCAATGGCCTCCTGAAACGCAAGCCGCGCGAGCTTTCCGGCGGCCAGCGGCAGCGGGTGGCGATGGGTCGCGCGATCGTGCGCGAACCTGCGGTGTTTCTATTCGACGAACCATTGTCGAATCTGGATGCAAAGCTGCGTGTGCAAACGCGGCTGGAGATCCAGAAACTGCACCGACGGCTGAAGACGACGAGCCTGTACGTGACGCACGATCAGGTCGAAGCGATGACCCTGGCGCAGCGCATGATCGTGATGAACGCGGGGCGCGCCGAACAGATCGGCACGCCGGACGACGTCTACCCGCGCCCGGCGACCACATTCGTGGCGCGCTTCATCGGCTCGCCACCGATGAACCTGTTCGAAGGCCGGGTCACGCCCGACGGCAATGCCTTCGAAGCGCACGGCGCGACGATTGCGCTGCCCGAAGCCGCCGTCGCCGTCGCCGGGCGCGAGTTGATCCTCGGCATACGGCCCGAGCACATGCGTCTGGGCGGCAACAATTTTTCAATGGAAGTTGAAACCGTCGAGATGCTCGGTGCAGAACATCTGATCCACGGCACCGTGGCCGGCCACGACACGATCGTGCGCACCGGCCCGCACGACAATCCCGCACCGGGGACCATGCTGCACCTCGGATTAAGCGCCGGGGCTACGCACTGGTTTGACTCTTCGAGCAAACAACGTATTTCTCTGTGACGACGTAATGCATTCCACATGGCTGCGACTTTCATCGCGCTGCAGCGACTGGCGCAGCCACGCCGCCTACGTCGTCGGGCACTTCGTGCCAACCACTGCGGTACTCGCAGACGCCGCGTCGAAACTGGGCTAAAGCACTGTTTCGCCGACTGCCCGGCGCCTGCTCCGTTCCTCGGGCGACGACGCGAAGGCGGCGCATCTGCGCCAGCCGCTGCTGTCGAGACACTGCCTCGATTCGAGATGTTTTTTTCCTTTCCCCCAACATGCGAGACTGCTTGGACGCGCAAGCGTTGGGCGGAGATGGCCTGCCTTCGGGGCGTCGCCCGAGGAACGGAGCAACGCCGGGGCTTTTAAGCGAAATAACGCTTCAGCCTTATTTCGCGCCGGCGTTGTGAGTACCGCAGTGGTCGGCACGAAGTGCCCGACGTCCAGGCAGGCCAGCTCCGCCCAACGCTTGCGCGCTGCGCCTGCGATGCGCCTCCTATTCCTTACGCCGATACTCGCAATCAGGCTTAGTGCAATCGCCGTACAGAGCCAATGCATGGCCATGCAAGCTGAAGCCGCGCGCTGCCGCCACCTTGTGCTGCCGGCTCTCGATCTCGGCATCGACGAACTCCTCGACTCTGCCGCAAGTCAGGCACACCAGGTGATCGTGATGGGTGCCTTCGTTCAGCTCGAACATCGCGCGGCCGCCTTCGAAGTGATTGCGCGCGAGTAATCCTGCCTGTTCGAACTGCGTCAGCACGCGATATACGGTGGCCAGCCCGACGTCGATGTGTTCCGCCATCAACGCCTTGTATACATCCTCGGCGCTCATGTGCCGCACGCCGAGTTCCTCCGAGCTGCGCTGAAAGATCTCGAGCACCTTCAGCCGCGGCAACGTGGCTTTAAGCCCGATGTTTTTCAGCTCGCTGGACGAAGGTGGAAGGCGGTTCGACATGAAGATCACACGGGCAAGAAGCAACGCGGGTTCGCTCGCCGTGCGTGGCCTAATTGCCGACTATCATACGAGCTTCAAGCGTAACGTCAGTTCAGACATGCCACGGTTTCGCATCTGGTTGGTCCTGTTTTCCGCGTGTTCGGCGCTGGCCGCGTGCCAGACCATGTCGAGTGTCGGCTCCGGCCTTTCGTCCGGCGTTTCTTCGGTGGCCGGTTGGGCGCCGACCTTCCTCGGACCGTATCGCCCGGATGTGCATCAGGGCAACATCATCACGAAGGAAATGGTCGAGCAGTTGCGGCAAGGCATGACGCGCGAACAGGTGCGCTTCATGCTCGGAACGCCGCTTCTGACCAGCGAGTTTCACAGAGACCGCTGGGATTACGCGTACTACCTGAATCCACGCAAGGGCCCGGTGCAGAACCGCAGGCTGACGGTTTACTTCAAGGACAACCGGCTTGACAGCTTCAAGTCGGACGAGATGCCGCAGGAATCGATGGCCGACATCCTGATTCTGGGGCCGGACGCGCGCAAGAAGCCGAGAGAAGCACCAAGGCAGGCGGAGAAGGCGCCGGATATTCAGACGCCCGCGCCGGGGAAAGATTCGTCCAATTGAAGCTCGCGATTGCCGGCGCCTCCGGCCGCATGGGTCGCATGTTGATCGAGGCAGCGCTGGCGCGGCCCGATGCCACCATTGTTGCCGCGATCAACCATGCCGACAGCTCGGCAATCGGCCGCGATTGCGGCGAGTTTCTCGGTCGCTCGACCGGCGTCCTGGTCAACGCAGATTTGTCGGCACTGAACAACGCCGATGTCCTGATCGATTTCACCCGCCCCGAAGCCACGCTCGGATATCTGCGTGCCTGCAAGGCGGCCGGGGTCAACATGGTGATCGGCACGACGGGCTTCGATGCTGCAGGCAAGAAAGCAATCCGTGCAGCCGCGAAGAAGATCGCGATCGTCTTTTCGCCGAACATGGGCGTCGGCGTCAACGCGATGTTCAAGCTATTGGACGTGGCAGCGCGGATTCTGAACGATGGATACGACGTTGAGATCGTTGAAGCGCATCACAAGCACAAGGTCGATGCGCCGTCCGGTACTGCCTTGAAGATGGGCGAGGTCATTGCGACGGCGCGCAGCGAGAAGCTCGACCGCCTTGCCGTCTATGCGCGCCAGGGCGCCGTCGGGGAGCGAAAGCCGGGCACTATCGGCTTTTCAAGCATCCGCGGCGGCGATGTGATCGGCGATCACACCGTTTTGTTCGCCGGCATCGGTGAGCGGATCGAGATCACGCACAGGGCATCGAACCGAATGACCTACGCGGTCGGCAGCATGCGCGCCGCGCGCTTTCTGACGGGCCGCCGCACCGGCTTGTACGACATGTTCGACGTGTTGAACATCGAGTGATGGAAACCACCGCGCTCGGACTCTCGCACTTCTGGTCGCAAGCTGATGCGGTGATTCGTGCGACCGCGTACGTGCTGCTGGCGATGTCGGTCGCCAGCTGGTTTCTGATCGTATGGAAGACCTGGGCCTGGTGGCGGGTGCGCCGCGCTTCGCGCCAGCTCGAAAACTTCTGGACCTCCAGCTCGGTCGACTCCGCCGTCGCACAATTGAAGCCGCATGATCGCGAAAACATCTTCGTCCCGCTGGCGACCGGTGCGTCCAGTGCCGCTACGCATCCGGCCTCCGAAGGAAGCCTCGCGGCGCAGATCGACCGCTCCGAGCTGATCACGCGCGCGCTGCGCCAGCGCATCAACGAAGCGGCGGGCAAGCTCGAATCGGGTCTCACGGTACTGGCGTCGGTCGGCAGCACCGCGCCGTTCGTGGGACTGTTCGGCACTGTGTGGGGTATTTATCACGCGCTGATCAACATCGCGCGCTCCGGCCAAATTGCGATCGACAAAGTGGCAGGCCCGGTCGGCGAAGCGTTGATCATGACCGCGTTCGGACTGGCGGTCGCGATTCCCGCGGTGCTCGCGTACAACGCGTTTACGCGCGTCAACCGCATGGTGCTCGGCCAGCTCGACGGTTTCGCGCACGACCTGCACGCGACGTTGACGATCGGTTCTCGGTTGCCAGGACAAGCCTGATGCCATTCGGTGGCTTCGAACGACACGGCGGCCCGTCGCAGCCCATGTCCGAGATCAACGTGACGCCGCTGGTCGACGTCATGCTGGTGCTGCTGGTGATCTTCATCATCACCGCACCGCTGCTGTCTTATGCGATCAAGCTCGATCTTCCGAACGATCCGGCGCCCGCGGCGGAAGCGCTGCCTTCCACGATCAAGCTATCGATCGATGCCGACGGCAAGGTCTATGTCGACGCAGACGCCATCACCGACGATCAGTTGCGCGCGCGCTTTGCCGATGCGGCCAACTCATCGGTAGTGCCCGAAGTGCACATGCGCGCGGACAAAGCCACGCGCTATGAACGGATTGCCTTCGTGATGTCGTCGGCGCAGCAGGCGGGGCTCAGCAAGATCGGCTTCGTCACCGAGCCGGGCAACACGGACGGGGCCGCGCCGGCCCGCTGATCAGGAAGCGTCGAGCCAGTCGAGCAGCGGCTGCCATTGTTCGCGGTCTCGTGCGACGCGTCCCGGTGCAACATCCCATAGCGTGAGCCCTTGCGCCGCGAGTTGCACATAGATCTGCGCGTCGCGCAGGTAGCCGACCACCGGTATGCCGAGTCCGTCGATGAACCGATGCAACTGCTCGGCTGCGCGCGTGCGCTCATCGACCCGCATTCCAAGCACGCCTACCCTGCCGGCCTCCTGCAACGTGCCGCGCTCTGCAAGCTTGGTCAGAAACGCCTCCGTCGCGAAGATATCGAAGATCGAGGGTTGCACCGGAACGATTACGCGATCCGCGAGCTTCAATACATCCTTCAGGTCGCCGCCCCGCAAACCTGCCGGCGTATCGAGCACCACGTGCGTGACGCCCTGCGGCGGCCGTGCGGAATGCTTGTCGCTGCGGTCCCACGAGTCGATGTGCGCCGCCGAAGGCGGCCGGATCGCCAGCCACGCGACGGCCGATTGCTGCCGATCGAGATCGCCCAGCATCGTGCGATGTCCCTGGCTCGCGAAGTAGCCTGCCAGATTGGTGGCGGTCGTGCTCTTGCCCGCGCCGCCCTTGGGATTCGCGATCAGTACGATCATGAAATCAGTCTAGCCGAGCACGCCGGATCCCGGTGCTACGATCGACGCATGCTTGCAGACTTCGACAATCTGGCGGCGAAAATCAAGGAACTCGCATCGATGGTGCAGTCCTTACGCACCGAGAATCAGCAGTTGCGCGCCCAACTGGTCGCGGCGTCCTCGGCGCTTGAATCGATGAACGGGCGGGTCGACGAGGCCGCCCGCCGGCTCGACGCCCTGATGCAACACCTGCCCGATCCCGCCAAGGCGTCAAGCGTATCGACTCAATGGAAAACCTGAGCGTATCGATTCTGGGCCGCGAGTACCGGCTCGCGTGCACACCGGACGAGAAGGATTCGCTGCTCAAATGCGCGCAGCTGGTCGATACCCGAATGCAGACGATTCGCGATGCCGGCAAGGTGATGGGAGCCGATCGCATCGCCGTGATGGCAGCGCTGCAGATTGCCCACGAATTGTTGAGCGCAAAAGGTGCCGACGGCGTCGAAGTCGGTGAGCTTCGCCGACGCGTGCGCGACATGCTGCATGTGTGCGACGAAGCGCTGTTGCCGCAGGAAAAATTATTCTGAGGGCGGGCAGCATTTCCGATTGACGCGTTAAACTGCGCGCCAAGCGTTCGGTGCTTTGGAACGCAATAGAAATTCCCTGCGGTGTTCGCGCAAAGGCCTCATAGTTCCTTGAACCAATGCGCTGTGCGCAAGGTTGCTGGACTCGCGCCGCGGTGCGATCGGCACGCGTTTGCTGAACCTAAACGGCGTGGACAGCGACCACCCTGAACCGATGGTTCAGGACATCTGGCCGGGCGGCACAGGCGGGGAACCTTACAACTGACGCGGTGCGTATCGCGTTCATGCGGGCGCGACGCCCGGGTAGCAGCGACGGCTTCAATTCCCGCTATTCGATGCGCGGATTGAGAAACTGGTGGATCGCCTGCACCACCACAGATCCTTCACCCACACCGGACGCCACGCGCTTGACTGACCCTGCTCGCACTTCGCCCACCGCGAAGATGCCGTCCCGGCTGGTTGCAAACGGCGATTGCAGGGCGCGGCCTTCGGCATCGCGGCCGGTGACGACAAAGCCGCGCTCGTCGAGATCGAGGCAGCCTTCAAGCCATTCGGTATTCGGCTCCGCGCCGATCATCACGAATATGCTGCCGACACGCCGCGTTTCGCTCGCGCCGGTCTTGCGCTGGGTCCACGTCACTTCGCGCAGGATCGTGTCGCCGCTGATTGCGGTGATCTCCGTGTACGGGTGCAGCGTGATTTTCGGCGACGATTTGATCCGCTGCACCAGGTAGTCGGACATCGTCGCGCCGAGACCAGCGCCGCGCACCAGGATGTGCGCGTGAGCAACGGTGCGCGCCAGGAACACCACCGCCTGCCCTGCAGAGTTGCCGCCGCCTACGACCACGACTTCCTCGTCCTCACACAGCTGCTGCTCCATCGCAGTGGCAGCGTAATGAATCCCCTGCCCCTCGTAACGCTCGTAGTCCGGCACATCGAGCTTGCGGTAGCGGGCGCCGCTGGCAATGACGACCGCTCGTGCTACGACCGAACGATCGTCTTCAAAGTGCAATCGAAACGGCGCGACATCGCAATCGATGCCGGTCACGGCGCGCGCGATCGCAAGGCGCGCGCCGAACTTCTGCGCCTGCACTTGAGCGCGGCCTGCCAGGGCCTGGCCCGAAATACCGGTCGGAAACCCCAGATAGTTCTCGATCTTCGAGCTGGTCCCGGCCTGCCCACCCGGCGCGAGCGCCTCTAAAACGATGGTCTGCAAGCCTTCGGACGCGGCATACACAGCGGCGGCCAGACCTGCTGGTCCGGCGCCAACTACCGCAACGTCGAACGCCGCGTCTGCATCGATCTGTTCTGTGAGGCCGAGTTCGTCAGCCAGCGCGGCGGTGCTGGGATTGCGCAGCACGCGTTTGCCGGGAGCGATGACGACCGGCAGCTCGCTGCGCGTGACTCTGAAATCCGCCAGCAATTCCTCCGCGTCCGCATCACTGTCGGTGTCGAGCAATCGATGCGGATAACCGTTGCGACCCAGAAAACTCCGCAGGCGCATCGTGTCGGCGCTGCGCGCCGGACCAACCAGAACGACACCGCCCTGCGCGTGCCGGATCAAGCCCACGCGGCGCAGAATGAACGCCCGCATGATGACTTCGCCGATGTCCGGCTCGGCGCTCAGCATCTTTCGAAAGTCGGCGCGCTTGACCCGCACCACACGGCTGTTCATGCCGGTGCGGCCGGACACCAGGATTTGCCGATCGTTGAACAGATCGAGCTCGCCGGTGAAGTGCCGCTCGCCATGCACCGTGAAAACCTTCGGCTGGCCGCGCTCGTCCAGATCGAAAATTTCGATGCTGCCGTCGAGAACCAGGAAAAAATCGACACTGCGCTGGCCCCGCTCGAACAGCAGTGTTCCTTTGCGCAGCCCCTGTTCCACGCCATAGTTGGCAACGCGGTTCGCCGCGTCGACGTTCAGCCGTGGAAACGTCTGCGCCTCGCGCGCATACGGATCGGTCGGATCGATCTCGGGTTCGGATCCGACCTGCGCCAGCGAAGCCGATGACCATCGCGCCAGCGTACGCGAGCGTGGCGGTTCTTGCCGCGGCTGCTAGTCTGACCGGCAATGGAGCTTGTTCTCTACGCCGCCGCCGCCGTGCTCATCATCACGGCCGTCATTGACCTGATCGCGCGCCGCATTAACGTCCCGAGCCCGATCATCCTGGTTGCTGCTGGCGCCGTGCTTGCGTTCGTGCCGGGCCTGCCGCGCATCGCATTGCCGCCCAATCTCGTGCTGCTCGTCTTTCTGCCGCCGCTGATCTACTACGCCGCGTTCGGCATGAGCTGGCAGGCGTTTCGCAAAAACCTGCGGCCGATCGTGCTGCTCGCGGTCGGGTGCGTCGTGTTTACCACCATCACGGTCGCAGCCGCCGCGCACTGGCTGATCGGCCTTGCTTGGCCGGTTGCATTCGTGCTCGGCGCGATTGTTTCACCGCCGGACGCTGTAGCCCCGCTTGCGATCGCGCGCCGGCTCGGCCTTCCGAGCCGCATTGCCGCCGTGCTCGAAGGCGAAGGACTGGCCAACGACGCCACCGCGCTTGTGCTGTTCAAACTCGCGCTGGTGGCCGTGCTGACCGGCGCGTTTTCGTTGCCGCAGGCGGCGATGACATTCGCTGCCATCGTCGCCGGCGAACTGCTCTACGGTCTGCTGGTCGGCTGGGTCATGCTGAGGCTGCGCCGTTGGGCGAACGAGCCGTTGATCGAAGTCACGCTCTCGTTGCTGACACCGTTCGTGGCATTCTGGTTGCCGTATGCGCTCGAGGGTTCGGGGGTGCTTGCCACCGTCGTCGCGGGCTTGTATGTCGGCGCCAGGGGTGCCGAACTTATCAGTTCCAAGACGCGCTTGCAGGCGCTGTTTTTTTGGGACTTCGTGACCTATCTGGTCGAAGGTTCGATCTTTCTGCTGACCGGATTGCAGGCGCGCGCCGTACTCGATGGTCTGGAAGCGGTGCCATGGAGCCAATTGCTGCTCTACGCGTTCACGATCAGTGCGGTGGCGATCGTGGTGCGTTTCATCTGGGTGTTTCCGGCAACGTATTTGCCGCAATTGATGTCGACACGTTTGCGGCACAGCGATCCGGCGCCGCCCTGGCAACACTCGTTCGTCATCGCGTTTACCGGTGTGCGCGGCGTGGTTTCACTGGCCGCCGCACTCAGCATCCCCTTGTTTGTCACCGCGGATCAACCGTTCCCCGACCGCAGCCTGATTCTGTTCCTGACCTTCAACGTCATCGTCGTCACGCTCGTTTTGCAAGGCCCGACACTGCCGTGGCTGGTGCGCCGGCTGGGCCTGGTCAATGCCGGAAGCCGGGAAGCGCAGGAGCGTGAACAGCGTGAGGCAGAGGCACGCGTCGAGGCCGCCCGATCGGCTCTCGATCACCTGGCGCAGTTAACCGCGGCGAGCGGCCTGCCGCCGGAGCAGATCCGGCGCTTGCGCGAGCTGCAGCTGGATCGGGTGCACGGGTTAGAGCGCCGGCGCGATCGCGAAGGCGATGGCAGCCGGCTTGCAGCACGCCTGGACCAGGTTGAACTTGCGCTGATCCAAACGGAGCGCAACTACGTCAACCGGCTGCTGCGCGATGAGCGCATAGAAGACGAAACCCGTCGCCGCATAGAGCGCGATCTCGATCTGCGCGAAGAAGCGATCCGGCGCGGCGTCAGCGCTACCACCGTGGACGGCAGCTAAACGCTGGCCGCCTGGTCGCCGGCGGGTGCATCGCGAGTCATCGTCCAGCCGAACTCAGCACCGAGCAGCATGATCTGCGACGAGTAGTACACCCACAGGATCATCGCGATAAACGATCCGGCGGCGCCGTACGGCGAGGTTGTGCTGGCGCGTCCCAGGTAGAGCGCGATCAACTCCTTGCCCACGACGAACAGCACGGTGGTGGCCAGCGCGCTGATCCAGATCGTTCGCCAACGAACTTGCGCGCGCGTCAGCCCGCGAAACAGCGCGGCGAACGCAGCAAACAAGAAGCCGGACGACACGACGAAATCGAGAATCTGCAGCAACACCGCCATCGATTCGGACAACCCCAGCAACCACTTGCCTGCGGCGTCCAGAAAAGCGCTCAACGTCAACGACACGATCACCAGAAAACCGAACCCGACCACCAGCCCCAGCCCCGCGACACGCGCGCGCAGCGCTGCAGTCCAGTTCTGTTCGGTCTTCGCCTCCCACGTTTCATCGATCGCGGCACTGAGTTCGGCAAATACGCCGGTGACGCCGATCAGCAACGTGACGATGCCGCTGATCAGTGCCACGATTCCGGCGTCTTCTTTCAGCCACGCGGCGGCAAGCAATGACTGGATCGCTTCCGCGCTCTGCCGGCCCACCAGGCCGCTGAGCTGACCCACGACATGCCCGCGCGCGGCGTCCTCGCCGAACGCAAGGCCGGCGATCACGACTACCAGCAACAGCAGCGGCGCCAGCGCGAAGATGGCGTAGAACGCAATCGAGGCGCCTTTGCGCTGCGCGCCATGCTTGAACCATGCGCGCAACGCAGTCCACACTGCGCCGGGGACGCGTGACCAAAGCGCAAGCGACCGATCCAAGCCGAGTTCCTTTGTGATGTCCAATTGATGCTGCTGTGCAGCGCAGGTTAGCAACATGCGCGCCCGCATCCCACATCCCAGTGCGCACCGTCGACCGTTGGCTACACTCGTTGATCGTCTCACAGGCACAAACATGAATGGAATTCCAACGCCAGTCGCCGGCGCAATCACGATTGCGGTGATCGTCGGCCTCGGCGTCTTCGTATATCCATGGTTGCTGACACAGCGTTACGGACGATGGATGGTCGGGTTGGTGACTCTACTGCTCGGTGCGCTGTTCATCGTCTTCCAGGGCAGCGATTCGAGCACGTATTCGCGCGCGATGGCAGCGGGATGGGCACTCGGGCCAGTGATTGCCGGCGTCATCGTGTGGCGCATTCAGCGCAAAAGTGGGTAAAGAAAGATACGGAGTCTCGATGAACCGTTTGGGATGGGCGTTGTTCACGTTATTTGCAATCACGAGTGGCCCGCTCGCCGCACAGTCTCTCGACCAGCTCAGCGGACGCGATGCGACCGCGGGGTTGAAAGCGGCACTTGACAAGGGCGCAGCGGCTGCGGTGTCCAGCCTCGGTCGCAGCGACGGCTTCTGGGCCAATCCGAAAGTGAAAATTCCGCTGCCGCAAACGCTCGAGCGGGCGCGCGGCGCGCTCCGCTTGATGGGCAAGGGCGAAGAAGTCGATGCGCTCGAGCTCGCGATCAATCGGGCCGCCGAGCAAGCGGTGCCGCAGGCGAAGACCTTGCTCACCAGCGCCGTGAAGTCGATGAGCGTCGATGATGCGAAGCAGATTCTGCGCGGCGGCGACGATTCGGTCACGCAGTTCTTCAAAGCGAAGACTGCGCCGCAGTTGTCCCAGCGCTTCCTGCCGATCGTGCGCAAAGTCACCGAGAAGAGCGGCCTCGCGCAGCAGTACAACGCGCTGGCCGGCCAGGGTGCTGCATTCGGCCTGATCAAGCAGGAGCAGGCCACGGTCGAGCGTTATGTGACGCAGAAAACGCTCGATGGGCTGTTCACGATGATCGCGGAAGAGGAAAGAAAGATTCGCGCGAACCCGGTGGCGGCGGGCAGCGACATCCTGCGCAGAGTGTTCGGTGCTTTGCAATGAAGCATCGACGATGAACTACTGGCTGATGAAGTCCGAGCCGGAAGACTGCTCGATCGACGACGCGCTGGCGGCGCCGAAAGCCACCGTGCCGTGGACCGGCGTGCGCAACTATCAGGCGCGCAATTACATGCGCGACCGGATGAAGATCGGCGACGGCGTTTTCTTCTATCACTCGAGCTGCGAAGAGCCGGGCATCGTGGGGCTGGCCGAAGTGGCGAGTGCGCCCTACGCGGACCCGACGCAGTTCGATCGCAAGAGCAAGTATTACGACGCGGCGGCAAAACGTGACGGGCCGCGCTGGACGCTGGTCGATATCAAGGCGCTGAAGAAAACTCGTATCGTGCCGCTGGCCGAGCTGCGTGAACAGACAGCACTGGCCGACATGATCGTTCTGAAGCGCGGCAATCGGCTTTCGATCACGCCGGTCACCGCCGGCGAGTGGCGCTACATCACGACGCGTCTGGTGAAAACATAACGATGGCGCAGATCCTCCAGAGAAGATGAGAAGTCCTTTTCTGTTCTGACGGATCGAAGGCCGTGCGCATCTATAGGGATTTCGACGCTCGAAACGCCGCCTGCACGGCACGCACCAACGATGGATGGAGGGTGCCGAGCTTCGGCGTCTGGCCATGGGGCGCGGCCGGCGGCACCGTGAACCACGCGGTCGTGTACGGAAGATCAAGGGTCTGCCTCAGATCGAACTTCGTGTCGTAGCTGAGGCCCGCGGCCTCATACGCCGCAGGGTTACGGTCACGCAGAATTGCGAACTCGCCCCGATGCAAGGTCATGGTGCGCTGACTGGTGCCGTAGGCGACGCGGACCGTGTACTGCGGCGCATCGTCGTCGAAAACGGCCAGAATCAAAGCCGGTCGCGGCTTGGGCCGCGGGTTGATTTCGTCGGGGAAGTGGCACCACACGATCTCGCCGGCGGTGGGCTCGGCCCACCATTGCAGGATCATGCAACCTTCACCTCGAACAAGCTGGTTCGCACCGAGCGCTTCTTGCCTTGCGGAACGCGCTTTTTGATCAGCCGCAGCTGGGCCGCAGTCAAAGGACCCGCATCCGCCTCGTACTGCGGTAGTAATCGGACGGCCATGTTGTGCAAGGCGAGGTGGATGGCCTGCGTCTCATCGACACCCAGGCGTTGCGCCAGGCGCCTGGCGGTGTCACGAGACACTCCGGTGGCACTATCGGTGGTGCGATAGCGAAATGCGATCTGGTCGGCGGCGTTGCGGGTAGCCATGAAAGACGCCCTTTTTTGGATATCCTGAAGATATCCAATTGTATGGCCGTGGTCAAGGCCACCATCCTGGTGAACAGCAAAGGACTCACCCATGCGGCATATCAACTGTTTTCTGGCCCTCGTCGTCTGCGCGTTGGTCACGGCAATGCCGGCGGTCGCTCAGACGCCAGGCGTTGCCGGCGCGCCCTACGTTCCCACACCGAGCGCGATCGCGGACCGCATGTTGACGCTGGCCAAGGTCGGTCCAAATGACTACTTGATCGACCTTGGCTCGGGAGATGGACGACTCGTCATCGCTGCAGTCGCGACGTACAAGGCGCGCGGCGGCATGGGTATAGAAATCGACCCCAGTCTAGTGATGCATGCGACCGAACACGCGGAGAAAGCTGGGGTCGCCGGTCGCGTGACATTCGTCGCCGGCGACTTGTTCGTCGCGGACATCGAGCGGGCCACGGTCGTTACGCTGTATCTTCTGCCGAGCATGCTGGGAGATGTCGAGGCAAAGCTGCGCAAAGAGTTGACACCGGGAACGCGCGTTGTTTCGCATGATTATCCGCTCCCGTCGTGGAAGCCCGTGGAGGTGGTTACGTTCGACACACCGGAGAAGGTCCTCATTTCAGGCACGGCGCGGACGGTGTTGTGGCTATACACGGTGCCCGATACGCGGTGAGGCACTGTTGGTCTGCTTCTGGCCAAACACTGGACTATCGTCCACCATGGTGGGGCGATAAGAAGCGCTCGCAGCCCTGCAGTTCGGCGCTCCCCTCCAGCTGGCGCGCCAGCTCTGAAGAGCCCGCACGAATTCGTTCATCGCCGCCGGCATGACTTGGAAGCTGAACATCGCGCAAGGGTGTGGAACACCGCTTCACCTCACGCTGGCAATCACAACTCGACCATCTCGTCGCTCCAGATCAATAACTAGCGCCTCCTTAGCTGACTTGTCCACTATCCGCGTTTCGGGAGTAGCGACGAAACGAGCGTGATATGACGTACTGTGACTCGACACGGTCCGGTCGCCTGAGGCGTCTTTGCACCAAACGACGATTGCACCGACCTTGTCAAGTTGCACGCGGTACGGGCCTACGCATTCATCCGCCCTTGAAGGAACGCGGTGTACCAACGTGTACTTGTCTCTATCGGCACGGCCGACGCGGTCCGCTGCCGCTTCGAGGTCATACGCGAGACGGGTTGCAGCGTCCGTCAGGCAGCCACCCAGCAGCAACACGGAGAGGACGGATGCAGATGCCTGTCGAGCCGTTCTCATTGGGAGGTTAGGTGGCACCGGATTTCAGCACGCTTTACGATGCCGTTCGTGTGTCGTTTTCTGTTTTGTCGAATCTGCGTTGCGACACCTCATCGCGCGTACGTAATGATCAGGTCACCGACGCCTTCGACGTAGCCTTCGAGCTTATCGCCCTTGTTGACCGGACCGACACCCGAAGGCGTGCCCGAAAAAATCAGATCGCCGGGTTGCAGCGTGACCAGGCTCGACAGGTAAGCGATCTGCTCGGGGACGCTCCAGATCTGCTGCGATAAATCACCCTGCTGCTTGACCTCGCCATTCACCTTGACCCGGATTGCGCCCTTCACGGGATGGCCAATCTCGCTCGTGGGATGCAGCGGGGAGCATGGCGCTGACTGGTCGAAGCTCTTGCCCATCTCCCACGGGCGGCCCATTTTCTTCGCTTCACCCTGGATATCCCGCCGCGTCATGTCAAGGCCGACTGCGTAACCCCAGACATGGTCCAGCGCCCTGTCCGCCGTGATGTTTTTTCCGCCCTTGCCGATCGCGACCACCATTTCGATCTCGTGGTGAACATCTTTGGTGCCGACCGGGTAGTCGATCGTGGAGCCGCTCTGCACGATGGAGTCGGGCGCCTTCATGAAGAAAAATGGCGGCTCGCGATCGGGATCATGTCCCATCTCGCGCGCGTGGTCGGCGTAGTTGCGCCCGACGCAGAAGATGCGGCCCACCGGAAAGCGCCATTCGCTGCCCGCAACCGGAAGCGAAGGCCGCGGGCCGATGTCGATCACGTACGACGTGTTGCGCAGATCGTCTTTCATTCTAGGTTCCATAGCGCACAGGTGAGTTGAACTGCTTGAACGCCGCGAGCGCGCTGTAGCACGCCAGCATCGCCGTCTTCGGATTGTCGGGCGACGGCACGCTCTCGATGCGCAGGTCGATCGAACCGGTCGGGCCGCGAATGCGGATGAAGTGCGTGTTGAACGCGAGCGCCGGGTCGGCGACGACGGTCAGCCGTGTGCGATCAAAACCGATTCCCGCCAGCGAAAGCGCCGCCGCAATGTTCACGTTAGCGGGAAAGTGCGGCACGCCTTCGCGCGCGCTACCGTCGAACAACGTCACCGCTGCATCGAGACGGTCCAGATCGATGTTCAGGCGCTCGACGTACGGAATGTTTTTCCACGCGGCCGGGGGCTTGGTGACAGCGATGGTTACCTCGTCCGCGCCCGCGGCGCACGCCGCCTTCAGCGCATCCAATCCGCCGATGCCGCCGGAGGGCACGTAGAGCAGCGCGCGGTGCTGCGCAGCTGCGCGCTCCAGTCGC
>JBGSWY010000407.1:0-2185 GCA_041751715.1 Burkholderiaceae bacterium | reverse complement strand
GTCGATTCCAAGCGCGAGCCCGCTCGCAATCGTGACGCCGGCATCGCCCAGCGCGCGCGCGAACCCATGCGCGTTTTCGCTGCCCTGGCGGGTGGCGTTGCGGCTGCCGACGATCGCAATCGATGGGCGGTTGAGCAGCTCCACCCGGCCTACAGCAAACAGCACCGGCGGCGGGTCGGCGGTGGCGAGCAACGCCTGCGGATAGGCCGCATCAGCCAGCGTCAGGAACGCGCGGTCCGTCGCTGCTGCCAGCCAGTGCTCGGTGGCATCGATCGCCGACTGGATCTCGGCGCTGGGCGGCTGCGCCAAAGAGCGCGCGAGCGGCTCGGGCAACCAGCGCAGCAGCGCTGAGGTGCCTGCGTCGAAAATGGCATCGGGCAGGCCGAAGGTGGCAAGAAGCTGGCGTGCAGTGCGCGGCCCAAGCCCCGGCGTGAGAGTCAGCCGCAGCCAGGCGGCGCGTTCGACCGCCTGCATGCAAGCCCCAGGTAGAAAAGCTAAGGCAGCTTATTGCGGAGTGGCGGGACGCAGCGGTTGGCGCAACAACTGGTTGACATCGCTCGGGCGCTCGGTTGCGGTGGTCAGATCCAGTGCATCGCTCGGGTTGGACGCCCTGGCCCCTACTTCCACCGCTCGCGTACCGCGCTGAATCAATGCGTACGAGATGCCGGGAAAAGTGCGGAACACAAAGGCCAACCCGATCTGCTCGTCCGGCAACTTGATGAACTCGCGCTTTTCCGCTGTGCGATCGAGGATGGTTTCCCCGGTGCGCCAGAGCTGAAGCACGTCGCCGGTGGATACGCCTTCGTCGGTGCCCCGGCTCAGCGTGATGATTTGCCCGCCACCGGCGTAGCGCACGCCGTCGTAGATCGCGATGACCCGGGCGTCGATCGGCGCCTCCGGGCGCTTGGGCACATAGGTGATGATCTGTTGCCGATCGAATGGAATCAACCGGTCGCCGACGCCGATTTCCTGCTTGCTCGAATCGATACGCATTTTCGCAATTTCGCCGCCGCTCACCCTGTTTGCGGTGCCGAGGTAAAACGCCTCGTAGGCGATCGGGGTCTTGCGCACCTTGTCGTCCGGGTCGAACAGCGGACGCAGCGGTCGATAGACGTTGTAGTTCAGGATCGAGTCATCCTGAATGCCGCGCGCATAGGCGTCGTCGCCGCGACCGACGAAAACCCGGCCCTCCTGAGTGCCGACAATGCGCGGCGAGTCAGCCAAGCCTTTGGCGTCGAGCACCAGAGGTCGTGACAGGAACGGTTCGATCAAATTGTTCGGAATTGCGGAGATTGCTACGCGGCCGGTGCCGACATCGCGGATGCGCGGCTCGAGCCGGCCGACGCCAGGCTCGCCGTCGGCGAACTGCAGGCGGGCGCGGTCGCCGTTTTTCACAAGAACCAGCACCTGCCCGGGGTAGATCAGATGCGGATTTCTGATCTGCGTCTTGTTCATGCCCCACAGCTCGGGCCAGCGCCACGGGCTGACCAGGTACATGCCGGACAGATCCCACAGGGTATCGCCGCTTTTTACGGTATAGCGCTCGGGCGCAGTAGGCGCCAGCGCGGACAGTGGCACACCAGCTTGCGCGACCTGGTCGGCGGTGCTGCGCTGTTGTGGCGTGACCGGGAGACGCGACGCCGGCGTCGCGTCCTGCGCCGGAGCAACCGGGCTGCCGGCCAAAAGCGAAACAGCGACAAGCGCGCCGGATACAGCGCCCAATTTAATGTTGGTCATGCAAGCTCCTGATCACGCTCATGGGTTGCGCCTTGAACTTTTTCGAACGGCGCTGATATCTAACAATGGGCCGTAAATTTTGACCGTAATGTATTGATATAGCAACGGTTACCCTAAGCCTTCGATCCCGACTAGGCGCGATGCCATAGGTCGTAATCCCGCTTCAGGTCGCGCAAGTGTGGCTTAGTTGGCGTACCGGGCGGCGCTTGAAAAGCACGCAAAGATCGGGCATTTAAGGGAGATTGAAAGCCGGCCTGTTGAAAGTCGCCGGCATGCGGTCTGCCGCGGTTGAGCCGTTTAGGAGAGATAAGTGGCCTTGCTTGACATCCTCGAGTACCCGGATCCACGGCTGAAAACCGTGGCGCGTCCGGTCACTCGCTTCGATGATCGACTGCGCCGTCTGATCGACGACATGGCGCACACGATGTACGCCGCGCCCGGCGTTGGC
>JBGSWY010000406.1:0-2287 GCA_041751715.1 Burkholderiaceae bacterium | reverse complement strand
CAGCGTCGCGCCCAGTACGAAGTCGCGCATCGATCCTGTTGCCATGCGGCGCGGACCGGCAAGCCCGCTCGCGATCGCGCCACCGATCGTGGCGGACGCGCCAAAGTGTGGCGGCTCGAACGCGAGCATCTGGTTGTGCTCCGCGAGCGCGGTTTCGACAACGGTGAGCGAAGTGCCGCTGCAAGCGGTGACCACCAGCTCGGTCGGTTCGTAGTCGATGATGCCGCAATACTCGCGCGGGTCGAGCACGTCGTGCCCGGCTCGACGCGCGTTTCCATAGAAGTCCTTGGTCCCGCCGGCGCGAATGATGAGCGGCGTGCGCGCCGCCGCGGCCGTTCGCACGCGCTCCTGCAGCAAGCGCACGACCTCGTTCGGTGCCACCGGCATCTAGGGCCTGCTCACCCTAAAACATGAGTGCGAAAGCGGCCTTTCCCTTCGGGTTGGGTCGAAATGCGGCGGCTGCTTTGGCGAGCGGCTTGCGAATGGAACCACCATTCGGCAGCGCCGCTCTACGCGCATCCATCCGCATTGCGACCCAACGCATCTCATGTTTCAGGGAGAGCAGGCCCTAGAATCGCGGCAGGTCGGGAAAATTCAATTGCCCGCCGTGAACATGCATCTTGCCGTACTCGGCGCAGCGCGCCAGCGTGGGAATCGCCTTGCCGGGATTCAGCAGCCCGGGAGGATCGAACGCGCGCTTGACCGCAAAAAATGACTCGAGCGTCGCAGAATCGAACTGCCGGCACATCTGATGGATCTTCTCGACACCGACGCCGTGCTCGCCGGTCACCGTGCCACCGACTGCGATCGACAACTCGAGAATCTCGAAGCCGAACTGTTCGGCACGCAGCACCGAATCCGCATCATTGCAGTCGAACATGATCAGTGGATGCAGGTTGCCGTCGCCGGCATGAAACACGTTGGCGCAGCGCAGCCCGTACTTCGCTTCCATCGCAACGATTGCCTTCAGCACTTCACCGAGGCGCTTGCGCGGAATCGTGCCATCCATGCAGTAGTAGTCGGGCGAGACGCGGCCGACGGCGGGAAACGCTGCCTTGCGACCGGCCCAGAAGCGCAAACGCTCAGCGTCGGATTGGGAGACTTCGAGCCGGGTCGCGCCGTGACTCGTGAGAACTAATTCGATCTGCGCGATTTCTTCGGCGACTTCCTCGCGCGTCCCGTCGGACTCGACCAGCAGGATCGACTCGGCATTCAAATCGTAGCCGGCGTTGACGAATGGCTCGACCGCGGCCACTGCCGGCCGGTCCATCATCTCCATGCCGGCCGGAATGATGCCGGCGGCGATCACTGCGGCGACTGCATCGCCGCCTTTTTCGACATCGTCAAACGAGGCCATCACGACTTGCTGGCACACCGGCTTCGGCAACAGCTTGACCGTTGCCTCGGTCGTGATCAGCAACATGCCCTCGGAACCGATCACCAGTGACAGCAGATCGAGCCCGGGCGAATCGAATGCTTCCGATCCGACCTCGATGATCTCGCCATTGACCGTCACGCCGCGCACGCGCAACACGTTGTGCAACGTCAGTCCGTACTTCAGGCAATGCACGCCGCCGGAGTTTTCTGCAATGTTGCCGCCGATCGTGCACGCGATCTGGCTTGATGGATCGGGTGCGTAGTACAACTTCAGGTGCGCCACCGCTTCGGAAATCGCGAGGTTGCGCACTCCAGGTTGTACGACCGCCGTGCATGCCAGTGGATCTATCTTCAGGATGCGATTGAACTTCGCCATCGACAGCAGCACGCCGCGGCCATGCGGTAACGCGCCGCCTGACAGTCCGGTCCCGGCGCCGCGCGGGACGATCGGCACCTGCATCTCAAAACAAACCTTCGCGACGCGCGAAACCTGTTCCTCGGTTTCAGGCAGCGCAACGATCATCGGCAACTGCCGATACATCGTCAGACCGTCGCATTCGTAAGGCCGCGTATCTTCCTCGCGCCACAGCACGCAGTGTTCCGGCAGGAAATCATTCAACGCTGCGACCACGGCACGCTGGCGCTCGACATCGATACGGCCTGTGCCTTCGAGCGGAATCCGTTCAGCGAGCAGTTGCGGGGCTTGCTGAAGGGCGAGCGGGGCGTTCATGCACCCAAAGTATCACGGGGTGGCATAGTCGTGAATCAGGCGGCGTAGCGCTCGACTGCCTGTTCGTTCCATTCGACGCCGCTGCCGATGACGCCATCGAAGCTGGCTTGACCATCGGTTACCGCCAACGGCGAAGCAACGATCGCGTTCCACCAATCGGCATATTCAAGCCAGTGCGCG
>JBGSWY010000405.1:0-1750 GCA_041751715.1 Burkholderiaceae bacterium | reverse complement strand
CCACCGCGTCGGTGATCTCGGGGCCGATACCGTCTCCGGGGACCAACGTTGCTGGGATTGATTCGATTTGGGACATGCGCCGAAAGGGTGCGTTACGCTTTCAGCATCGTAGCCGAGGCGTTTCGTTGGTCTGTTGATGCCGATGTTCAAACAGCAGATTCGCTTTTGCACCGGACAGGATGGCGTGCGCATCGCCTACGCCACATCCGGTCGCGGACCACCGCTGGTCAAGGCCGCCAACTGGCTCAGCCACCTGGAGTTCGATGTCGGCAGCCCGGTATGGAGTCACTTGCTGACCGAGTTGTCCCGCCATCACACGCTGATCCGATACGACGAGCGCGGCTGCGGCCTGTCCGACCGCGACGTGGCCGATCTGTCGTTCGATGCCTGGCTGCATGATCTCGAAAGCGTGGTCGACGCGGCGCAGGTCGAGCGCTTTCCGCTGCTCGGCATCTCGCAGGGCGCATCGATTGCGGTCGCCTACGCGATTCGCCATCCGGACCGAGTGACGCATTTAATTCTGCACGGAGGCTATGCGCGCGGCCGTTTGAAGCGCAACCCGTCTCCGCAGCAGCGCGAGCAGGCCGAGGTGATGAACCGGCTGGCCGAGATCGGCTGGGGACAGCACGACCCGGCCTTTCGGCAGTTTTTCACGACGCAATTCATTCCGGGCGGGTCGGCAGAGCAGCACCGCTGGTTCAATGAGCTCGAGCGCGTTTCGACTTCACCTGTGAATGCCGCGCGCTTCATGCGCGAGTTCAACGACATCGACGTCACCGACCTGCTGCCGCGCGTGTCATGTCCGACGCTGGTGCTGCACTCGAGCCGCGACGTGCGAGTCCCGTTCGATGAGGGCCGCAAGATCGCCGGCCTGATACCGGGAGCCCGCTTCGTCCCGCTGGAAAGCGACAACCATCTGCTGCTGGAGAACGAGCCTTCGTGGACACGCTGGATCGAAGAGGTGCGCGCGCTGCTGCCGGCGATCGTGGCGGTCACCGATCCGGCCTTTGCCACGCTGACGCCGCGCGAGCGCGACCTGCTCGAACTGATGGCGCAGGGACGCGACAACGCGCAGATTGCGGCGGCCCTGGAGCTGAGCGATAAAACGGTGCGCAATCACATCACCCGCATCTTCTCCAAGCTCGAGGTCGAGAACCGGCCGCAGGCGATCGTGATGGCGCGCAAGGCCGGCTTCGGCAAGCTGGTGACCTGACGCGGTCGGGGCCTCGGTCCCGGGTTTTAGCTGGGATCGGAGCGGTCCCGGGCCGGATCCGGGACACGGGTCTCACGACGCGGCTGCGCTCGCTCCGGACAATTCGTCCCTCACGAATCGTCTGGAGATTCAGCCATGCAGGTACTGGAGTCGGTGAATACGCAGCGCTATGCGAAGTGCATCGAGACTTCCAAGCGCATCTGCTGGGACATCGAGCGCGACGTGATCCGCGGCCGCGAATTCGATGTCGCGCACAAGTTCCTTCCCGAAGGCCTGTCGTTCACCGACCGCATCGCCTCACTGAGCGACGCCGAGCGGCGCCTGTTGTCGCAGGTTCAGGGCCGGACCTACGCCAACATGTTTGGCCTGGTCGAGCGCTTCATCGGCGCCAAAGTAGTGGAAGTCACGCGCGATCACGCGCTTGGCGACCAGATTGCGTTCGAAGCGCTGATCCGCTTTACCGAAGAGGAGCTGAAGCACCAGCGGCTGTTTCGCCGCATCGAGCAGCTGGCCGGTGAACAGATGCCGGAGGGCTAT
>JBGSWY010000404.1:0-3541 GCA_041751715.1 Burkholderiaceae bacterium | reverse complement strand
TTGGCTTCGTACGAATCGTCCGCCGCTTTTAGCACTCGCGCGAGCAGGTCTTCGTCGGTCAGCGAATCGTTGGCCTCGAGCGCGCTTTTCAGCGCCACGTTCAGTTGCCAATCGTTCGCAAGCGCCGCTTCCAGTTCGTCGACATTCCACTGCTCCTCGACCGAATCGGCGGGAACGTGCTCGCGGAACATGTCGGTGAAGTAGCCGCCGCGCAGGTTGGTGATCATCGCGGCGGTGTTATCGGTTTCCAGAATGTCGTTCCGCAGCCGGTAGATCTCGCGCCGCTGATCGTTGGCCACGTCGTCATAGTCGAGCAGCTGCTTGCGGATATCGAAATTGCGCGCCTCCACTTTGCGCTGTGCGCTTTCGATCGAACGGCTCACCATGCCGGCTTCGATTGCCTCGCCTTCAGGCAGCTTGAGGCGGTCCATGATCGCCTTCATCCGATCGCCGGCAAAAATGCGCAGCAGCGAGTCTTCCATCGACAGATAGAAGCGCGATGCGCCGGGATCGCCCTGGCGTCCCGAACGGCCGCGCAGTTGATTGTCGATGCGGCGCGACTCGTGGCGTTCGGAGCCGATGATCTTCAACCCGCCGGCGCCGACCACACGGTCATGCAGCGATTGCCATTCATTGCGGAACTTCTCGACCTTCACCGCTTTGGCAGCGTCGTCCAGGTTCGCCTCGGCTTCGACGAACTGCATCTGCTTTTCAACGTTGCCGCCGAGCACGATGTCGGTGCCGCGGCCGGCCATGTTGGTCGCGATCGTGATGACTGCGGGGCTGCCGGCCTGCGCGATGATCTCCGCTTCCTTCGCGTGCTGCTTCGCATTCAGCACCTGATGCGGCAGGTTTTCCTTTTTCAGCAGGCCCGACAGCAGCTCCGAGTTCTCAATCGAGGTCGTTCCTACCAGCACCGGCTGTCCGCGCTCGACGCAATCCTGGATGTCTTCGATGATCGCCGCGTACTTCTCCTTCAAGGTGCGAAACACCTTGTCCTGCGAGTCGATGCGGATCATCGGCCGGTGCGTCGGTATCACCACCGTTTCAAGTTTGTAGATTTCCTGAAACTCGTATGCCTCGGTGTCCGCGGTACCGGTCATCCCCGCCAGCTTGCCGTACATGCGGAAGTAGTTCTGGAACGTGATCGACGCGTAGGTCTGATTCTCCGCCTGGATCTGCACGCCTTCCTTGGCTTCGACCGCCTGATGCAGCCCTTCGGACCAGCGGCGGCCGGTCATCAGACGCCCGGTAAATTCATCGACGATCACCACTTCGCCGCTCTGCACAACGTACTGCTGATCGCGATGAAACAGCGTGTGCGCACGCAGCGCCGCGTTCAAATGGTGCATCAGGATGATGTTGCCGGGTGCGTACAGGCTCTCGCCTTCGGCCAGCATGCCCATCCGCGTCAGGATTTCTTCGGCTTTCTCGTGGCCGGCCTCCGAGATGTGGACCTGGTGCGCCTTCTCATCGACCCAGTAGTCGCCTTCGGCTTTTTCGTCTGCCTGGCGCGTCAACAGCTTCGGTACCTCATTGATGCGAACGTAGGTCTCGGTGTGATCCTCGGCCGGGCCCGAGATGATCAGCGGGGTGCGCGCTTCGTCGATCAGAATCGAATCGACTTCATCGACGATGGCGTAGGACAGACCGCGCTGGCGCCGATCGGCCGCTGCGTACTCCATGTTGTCGCGCAGATAATCGAAACCGAACTCGTTGTTGGTGCCGTAGGTAATGTCGGCCGCATACGCGACGCGCTTTTCCTCGGTCGCCTGCTGCGACACAACGGTGCCGACTGTCAGACCGAGGAACCGGTAGACCTTGCCCATCCAGTCGGCATCACGCGTCACCAGATAGTCGTTAACCGTAACAAGGTGCACGCCTTTTCCGGTCAGCGCATTCAGATACAGAGGCAATGTGGCGGCGAGCGTCTTGCCTTCGCCGGTGCGCATCTCGGCAATCTTGCCGGCGTGCATCACCATGCCGCCCACCAGCTGCACATCAAAATGGCGCATCGACAGCGTGCGCTTGGCCGCTTCGCGCACCGCGGCGAACGCTTCGGGCAACAGATCGTCGAGCGTCTCGCCCTTCGCCAGCCGCTCGCGAAACTCGCTGGTCTTCGCCTGTAACGAGTCGTCGGAAAGTGCCGATACCGTCGGTTCCAGCGCATTGATGCGCTCGACATTGCGGTCGTACGTGTTAAGCAGGCGCTGATTGCGGCTGCCGAAAACCTTGGTCAAAAGTCCGGACATCATTGGAAGTGGGCTCGCTCGCGCACGCTTGTCGCTCTAACCATGGCCGCAAGAATCGCAAGAGAGCGACGCGCGTCGGCAAAGGCGAAAATTATGTCATAGGGAGCCGCCCGAACCGGGGCGACGGCATCTGCCTTCTTGGGTCCCGCCAACTGATCTAGTTGCGGGCGGAAGCGGTGGCCGCAAGTGCCTTGATGTCGATGCGCGCCGGGCTGGCGGCGAGTGGTTGCACCAACTTGTCCTTGGCGAGCAGGAATCTCGAGGGGTTTTGCGCAACTCCCCGATGATGCACTTCGAAGTGCAGGTGCGGGCCCGTCGAGCGCCCGGTCGATCCCACCTGCGCCAGCTTCTGGCCGCGCTTGACGATGTCTCCCATGGCGACATGCAACCGGCTCGCATGGGCGTAGCGTGTCAGCAACTCGTTGCCATGGTCGACTTCGACGATGTTGCCCCAGACCGGGTGATACGAGGCCACCACGACGACGCCGCCGGCCGCAGCATGAATTGGCGTCCCGGACGGCGCGGCAAAGTCGATTCCCGAATGATGGGACATCTCGCCGGAAAACGGGTCGGAGCGCCATCCGTAGCCCGATCCGATGAATCCATCGGCCACCGGCTTGCTGTGCGGCAACAACGCCCGCCGCACCTGCTGCTCTCGCAGCTCGGCCTCTATGACGCTCAGGTAATCCGTGCGCTGCTCGACGCTCGACGAAAGCTCCCTCAATTCGAGATCGAGATCGCGCAAAGTCATTGTTTCGCCAATGGCGGGCGCACCGCCCCGGCCCGGCAGATGCGCCAAGCGAAGCTCTTCCGGACGAATGCCCGCCGCCTTGCCTACACGCTCGCCGATGGCATCGAGCCGCAGCATCTGTGCCTGAACCTCGCCAAGTTTGCGTGCCAGGGCCGACACGTTGTCGCGTACCAGCTGATCCTTGCGCTCGATCTCGTCGCGGCTGACGAACGAGATCACATCGGACACGATCGGAATCTGGAACGCGGATGCGGCGCGCACCGCTAGAAAGGAGAAAGCACCGGATATCAGCAACACGCCCGTTGCAAGAGCAATCAGCGCGATCAGCGCGTGATGGCGGGTAATGCTGAGCGTCAGAGCCCGCGCCAACCGCTTATCGACCACTATGATCTGCACCTGCACCCTCTCCACTTGCTGCCCACTGCCCCGCCGATGCCCGCCGCCGCTCGCCTGATCGCCGCCGCACTGCGCGACTCGCCGGAAGCGGCTTCACTGCTCGCCCGCTGGGAAGCGACCCAGCGCGCGGCTGTGTCGATCG
>JBGSWY010000403.1:0-4132 GCA_041751715.1 Burkholderiaceae bacterium | reverse complement strand
CGAAGCTTGCCCGGCCCCCGCTACGCGCAATCGATGGCGCGCCTGCGCGCGCGCTCGCTGGTGCGGTGGAGCGACCCGGCCGTGCCGCCAGTCAACCTCACATCAGAACAATCGGCTGCGATCGAGGCGCTGACAAGCAGCGCCGGATTCGCGCCGCATCTGCTTTACGGCATCACCGGCAGCGGCAAGACCGAGGTCTACCTCGCAGCGATCGCGCACACGCTTGGATCGACGGCAACCGCGCAGGCACTGCTGCTCGTGCCGGAGATCAATCTCACGCCGCAACTCGAAGCACTGCTGCGGGCGCGCTTCCCGGATGAGTCGGTGGTGGCGCTGCACAGCCGTTTGCCAGAAGCCGAGCGCGCGGCCGCGTGGCTGGCCGCTCATGAGGGCCGGGCGCGCATCGTCGTCGGCACCCGGCTCGCCGTGTTCTGTTCGATGCCGCACCTCGCCGTCATCGCGATTGATGAGGAGCACGATCCTTCCTACAAGGCAGGCGAAGGCGTGCGCTATTCGGCGCGCGATCTGGCGGTCAAGCGCGCGCAACTGCTGGGCATACCAGTCGTGCTCGGATCGGCCACGCCGTCGCTCGAGACCTGGGCGCAGGCGCGCGCCGGACGCTACCGATTGCTGCCGCTGGCGCAACGCGTCGGCACTAACAGTGGCACGTCCCGGCCGCCGGCTATCGAGTTGATCGATACGCGCCTTTACAAGCCGCAGAACGGATTCTCGGCACCGGTCACGCAGGCGCTGGCCGATGCGCTCGAGCGCGGCGAACAATCGCTGGTGTTCCTGAACCGCCGCGGTTACACGCCGGTGGTGGCCTGCGACGCGTGCGGCTGGCTATCGCACTGCCCGCACTGCTCGACCTTCGCCGTTTTTCACAAGCCCGATCGGACTCTGCGCTGCCATCACTGTGGATACACGGCGCCGGTGCCGCGCTCCTGTCCGACCTGCGGCAATCAGCAGTTGAAAGGGGTCGGCCAGGGAACGCAGCGCATCGAAGAAACGTTGCAGTCGCTGCTGCCGGCGGCGCGGATCAGCCGCATCGATCGGGATTCGACGCGGCAGCGGCACGCGGCCAGGGAAGCGTTCGATGCGGTGCATGCTGGCGCAGTCGATGTGCTGGTCGGCACGCAGATGATCGCGAAGGGGCACGATTTTCAGCGCGTCTCACTGGTGGTCGTGGTCAACCCCGATGGCCAGCTCGCATCCCACGACTTTCGCGCCCCGGAGCGGTTGTTCTCGACGCTGATGCAGGTGGCGGGCCGCGCGGGCCGGGCGGGCCTGCCAAGCCGAGTGCTGGTGCAAACGCGCTTTGTTGCGCATGCGCTGTTCGCGGCGCTGGCGCGGCACGACTATGCGCAGTTTGCGGAATCACAACTGGCCGAACGCGCCGCTGCACGCATGCCGCCTATGACGCATCAAGCGTTATTGACTGCCGAGGCGCGCACCATGGAAGCCGCACTCGGCTTTCTGCGCAACGCCCGCGACGCAGCGTTGTTGGAACTCGGATCGACCGCAGCGAACGTCCGCCTGTTCGACCCGGTGCCGATGGCGTTGCAGCGCCTGGCCGGCGTCTCGCGCGCGCAATTGTTGATCGAGGCAGATCGTCGCACTGACCTGCATGCCTGGCTCGCCGCGTGGCTAGCGTTGCTGCGCGCGCAGCGCAAGGGGGTGCGCTGGAATGTTGAAGTGGACCCTGTCGAACTGTAGTTACACACGAAACGACAGCGCGCACCGGTCTTGCGCCTTTGGTCCTCAACGCAACCTCGGCGCTGCTCGCTACGTCGCGCGTCGCCCTGGGCGTGCTACTTGACGGTGGCGATCATGTGCTCGACCGCCGCGCGCAGCTCGGCGTCGCTGGCCGTGGGAACTGCGCCCTTCGGCGGCATCGCGCCCTTGCCTTTCATGACGGACGCCGTCAAGGCGTCGATTCCCAGGCTCAAGCGCGGCGCCCACGCGGCCTTGTCGCCCAGCTTCGGCGCGCCGGCGACGCCGGCGGCGTGGCAGACGTTGCACCCCGACGCATAAACCTTCGCCCCATCAGCCTTGGCAGTGACCGCCGCGCCCTACGCGGCGGCAGCAGGCACGCTGGCGGCGGAAGGTAACGGCGCAGCAGCGACTGACTTTGCCGGCGCCTCAGTCGCGGCACCCGATGCCGTTGGAGCGGGGGCTGGTGCTGCCGGCTCCTTGAATTTTGCGCCGGACTGGTTCGCGATGAAAGCTACCGCACGCGCCACTTCGATCGGATCCAGATTCGGATTGCCGCCCTTGGCCGGCATTGTCTTGAACCCCTCGACCGCGTGTTTGACCAGTACATCGAACCCCTGCTTGATGCGGGGCGCCCAGGCGGCAACGTCGCCTGTGCGCGGCGCGCCGGCAATGCCCGCCGTGTGGCACGCACCGCACGCGGCTGCATTGACCGCTTCGCCCGTTTGCAACGCTCTTGCCGCGCCATCTGCGGCGAACGCGACCACGCCGACCGGCTGCATGCGTGCAGAAATCGCCTTCTCGCTCATGGCATCGGAGCCGGCGCCGCTGGTGGCGCTGCGGACGACGTACGTTGCCAGCAGGATGATCACGATCACCGGCACCACGAACGCCAATGCGATGACAGTTAACAGTTGACGCGGTGTTTTGATCAGCGAATTGCCTTCGTCCGACATCGAGCGCTCCATTGCGAGGCGCGAAAGTATAACGGCGACCTCGCGGGCTGATCGGAGGCTCCGTTGAAACCCGCTAACATTCGCCGACTATCCGCGCCCGTAGCTCAGTGGATAGAGTACTGGCCTCCGAAGCCAGGGGTCGTGGGTTCGAATCCCGCCGGGCGCGCCACCCGCACAGTGATTGGCCATGGCAGCACGCACACCGACTCCCACCAACCTCACGTTGCATTCGTCATCACGCGTGCTCGAAGTCGAGTACGACGATGGCCGCAATTTCAGACTGCCGTTCGAGTTCATGCGCGTTTATTCGCCTTCGGCAGAGGTACGTGGCCATAGCGCGGAGCAGGCGAAGCTGCAGGTCGGCAAGCGCGCCGTCACGATTACCGAGCTGCAACCGATCGGCCACTACGCCGTCCAGCCGGTGTTTTCGGACGGGCATTCGAGCGGCATCTATTCGTGGGACTACCTGTACGAGCTGGGCACGAATCAAACCCGCTTATGGAACGAGTACCTCGCGCAACTGGAAGCGGCGGGCGCGAGTCGCGATGCGAATGCACCGGAGAACGCGGCATTCGCCGCGCCGAGCGGTTCGAGTTGCGGGCACTAGGCAGCCATCGATGACGACACACTTCGGCTTCACCGAAGTCGAGGAATCGGACAAGGCAGGACGCGTTGCGGGTGTTTTCAATTCGGTCGCGTCGAAATACGACCTGATGAACGACGTGATGTCGGCCGGATTGCACCGGTTGTGGAAGACATTCGCCGTGCGCGAAGCCAACGTGCGGGCGGGGATGAAGGTGCTCGACATCGCCGGCGGCACGGGCGATCTGGCCGGCGCGTTTGCCAAGCAGGTCGGCACCGCGGGCCAGGTGTGGCTGACGGATATCAACGCCTCGATGCTGGCGGAGGGCCGCGACCGCCTGCTCGATCGCGGGCTGATGATTCCGCTGGCGCAGTGCGATGCCGAGCGGCTGCCGTTTGCTTCAGCCACGTTCGATGTCGTGACCGTTGCCTTCGGGCTGCGCAACATGACGCGCAAGGACGTGGCACTGGCCGAGATGCAGCGGGTGCTAGAGCCCGGTGGTCGCCTGCTGGTGCTCGAATTTTCGCGTGTATGGCGGCCGATCGCCCCCATGTACGACGCGTACTCGTTTAAGGTTCTACCCTGGTTGGGAGAGAAAATTGCAGCAGACGGCGCAAGTTACCGTTATCTCGCGGAATCGGTGCGGGTACATCCACCACAAGACGAACTCGCCGAAATGATGGAACATGCCGGGTTCGACGACGTTAAATGGTTCAATCTGACGGCCGGGGTATGCGCTTTGCACGTCGGCACGAAGTATTGATCAGTATCGGAGGTCAAATGAGCAAGCTATTCACAGCCAAGTTTGTTGCGGCAATGATGATCGGCACAATCGCCGCTACGTTCGCGTTTGATGTCGATGCGCAGCGCCGCTTTGGCG
>JBGSWY010000402.1:0-5961 GCA_041751715.1 Burkholderiaceae bacterium | reverse complement strand
CCATCTCCGCCCAACGCTTGCGCGGCTGCGATGACTTTCAACCTTTCACCTTGCCGAACCGCTCCAAGGTCTTTTTTCTGGCGGCCGTATGGTCGACGATCGGTTTTGGATAATCGCGTCCGACGATGCAACCGGCATCTCGTTGGCGCTCGGCTGAAACGAGCCACGGCGAGTGAATTTCCTTCGCGGTGAACTTCGCCAGCTGCGGCAGATAGCGTCGGATGAAGTCGCCGTTCGGATCGAACTTTTCGGACTGAGTGACCGGATTGAAGATGCGGAAGTACGGTTGTGCGTCGGAGCCGGTGGAAGCGGCCCACTGCCAGCCGCCGTTGTTGGCCGCGAGGTCGTAGTCGTTCAGCTGGCGTGCGAAATAGCGTTCGCCGCGCTTCCAGTCGATGCCGAGGTCCTTGGTCAGAAAGCTTGCGGTGACCATGCGCAACCGGTTGTGCATATAACCACTGCGATTGATCTGCGCCATCGCCGCATCGACCAGCGGATAGCCGGTCCGGCCCTCGCACCAGGCGGCGAACAGTCGGTCGGCATCGGCGCCGGTCGCCCATCGGATGCGATCGAACTCCGGGCGGTATGCGTGATCGACGACGTGCGGGTGATGCCACAGGATCATCTGATAGAAGTCGCGCCAGATCAGTTCGGACAACCACACGCTGGCGCCGCTCGAGTCGCGTCGCTGGTACGCAAAGCGCGCGAGTTCGCGGGTCGAGATCGTGCCGAAGCGCAGGTGCACTGACAGATACGACGGTCCGCGCGCGGCCGGAAAGTTGCGCGCTTCTTGGTAACGGTCAATCCGCGATTTGAAGTCGTCGAACATCTGCCGCGCTCCCGCTTCGCCGGCGGGCAGCGGCAGATCGTCAAGATTGGTCGGTTCGAAGCCGAGTTGCTGCAGCGTGGGGATTGGCCCGGGATCGGGCGGTAACGCGAGGCGATCGGAATGCTTGCTCGTATCTAGTTCGGCCAGGTCGGATGCGCCCACCTTCTTCAGCCAGCCGTTCTTGTAGGCGGTGAAGACGTTGAACGGTGTCCTGCCGATCGTCAGGACCTCGTCCTTCTCGAACACCACATGGTCCTTGAATTGCAGCAGTTCGCGCCGCTGTGCAGACAATGCGCGGCCGACGCTCTGGTCGCGCTGTACTGCGTACGGTTCGTAGTCGGCATTGGCGAACACGGCATCCACTCCGAGTTCGCTCGCAAGCTGTGGCACGGCGTCTGCGGGAACTGCATGCCGCACGATCAAAGCAGCGCCGAGCTTCCGCAGCGACGCGTCCAGTTCGACGATCGACCGGTGGATGAAGTCAACGCGTCGGTCGGCCCGGATGCCGTCGGACAGCAGCTGATCGAGGATCACGCGATCGAACATGAACGCGCAGTGCACGCGCCGGCATTGCGCCAGCGCTGCGGCCAGCGCAGCGTTATCGGTGAGGCGCAGGTCGCGGCGGAACCAGACCAGGCCGAGGTCGTATTGCATCAGGATCAACTTCGTTCGGGGCAGTCTACAATCCGGCCTCATGTCGAGCGAACCGAAAGTCCATCACCCGATGGACTTGAAGCATCAGTTCCTCATCGCCATGCCCGCCATGGCGGATACCAATTTTGAGCGGTCGGTTGTTTATGTGTGCGACCACAGCGAGCGCGGCGCGCTCGGCCTGGTGATCAACCGGCCGACCGACCTGACGCTCGGCAAACTGTTCGATCGCGTCGATCTGAAGCTCGAGATCGCGCCGCGCAAGGACGATCCCGTTTACTTCGGCGGACCGGTTCAAACCGAGCGCGGCTTCGTGCTGCACGCCGCCGGCCCGACTCACAGCCCAACCCTTTACAGCTCGACACTGGCAATATCAGAAGAGATTTCGCTGACCACGTCGAAGGATGTGCTCGAAGCGATCGCCGAAGGCCAGGGGCCCGACAAGGTGCTGGTCACGCTGGGCTACGCGGGATGGGGCGCGGGGCAACTGGAAAGCGAGATCGCGCAAAATGCCTGGCTCACTGTCAGCGCGGCGCCGCAGATCATCTTCGATACACCGGCCGACGAGAAGTACAGCGCTGCTTTAAGGCTGCTGGGGGTCGACAGCTCGCAGCTGACGGGACACGCCGGTCATGCGTGACCTGACCGGTCATGCACCCATCGATTCTCCGATCCGTTTTGCCCCCGTTCTTCTTCCTCGTCTGATGATCGACGGCATCGTGCTGGCATTCGACTTCGGCACGCAGCGCATTGGTGTGGCGATCGGCAACGGCGTCACGCGCGAAGCGCGGCCGCTGACGACCGTTGACGCAGCCGAGAACGAAGCTCGCTGGAAGGCACTCGGCGCTGTCATCGAACAGTGGCAGCCGGTGCAACTGGTGGTCGGCATTCCGCGCCATCCGGACGCCGCGCCGCATGCGATGACCGCGCGTAGCGAGCGCTTTGCGCGCCAGCTGGAAGGCCGTTATCGGCTGCCGGTCGCAGGAGTCGATGAGCGCTACAGCTCGGCGGTGGTCGAGCGCGCCGACGATGTCGATGCCGCCGCCGCGGCCGTCATTCTTCAGCAGTGGTTCGCCGACCATGCTTGAGCTGGACGCCGAGGCGATCTACCGGCAACTGGAGCAGCGCGCGCGCGAACACTACGCGCACACACCCTTGCACCTGGTGGGAGTGCATACCGGCGGTGTCTGGCTGGCGGAGCGGTTAAGGCGCGAGTTAAATGTCGAGGCGCCGGTCGGCATTCTCGACGTTTCCTTTTATCGCGACGATTTTGAGCAATCCGGTTTGAAGCCGGCGGTGCGGCCGTCGCAGATCGGGTTCGATGTGGCCGGCAGCCACATCCTGCTGGTCGACGACGTGCTGAACACCGGACGTACGGTGCGCGCGGCGATGAACGAGATCTTCGACTACGGGCGGCCCGCGAAGATCGACCTCGCGGTGCTGATCGATCGCGGCGGCCGCGAGCTGCCAGTCGCCGCGAGCATCGTCGGCGCCACGATCGAGCTGCCGCTGGCAGTGGGCGTGGTGCTGACGCGCGACGATGACGACAAGCTGCACCTGACGCTAGAGGAGCGCGGTGAGTAACAACCCGCAACTCAATCGTGAGGGTGAGCTGCACCATCTGCTGTCGATCGACGGCCTGCCGCGCAGTGTGATCGAACGCATCCTGAGCACGGCAGACAGTTTCATCAACATCGCCGAGCGCGAAGTGAAAAGCGTGCCGCTGCTACGCGGCAAGAGCGTGTTCAACCTGTTCTTCGAGAACAGCACGCGCACGCGGACCACGTTCGAGATTGCGGCACGGCGGTTATCGGCCGATGTATTCAACCTCGACATCGTCCGCTCGAGCGCGGCCAAGGGCGAGTCGCTGCTCGACACGATCGACAACCTGACTGCCATGCAGGCCGACCTGTTTGTCGTGCGCCACGGTACCAGCGGCGCACCCTATCTGATCGCAAGACACACGAGCGCGCACGCGCCGCACATTCACGTGATCAATGCCGGCGACGGCCGGCATGCGCATCCGACGCAAGGGCTGCTCGACGCGTACACGATCCGGCATTACAAGAAGGAGTTCAGCAATCTGACGGTGGCGGTCGTCGGCGACATTCTTCATTCGAGAGTCGCGCGCTCCGATATCCACGTGCTGACGACGCTCGGTGTGCCGGAGGTACGCGCGGTCGGGCCGCTGACTTTGCTGCCGGCGGGGCTCGAGCAGATGGGAGTGCGCGTGTGCACCCGGCTCGATGAAGGTATTCGCGATGCCGACGTCATCATCACGCTGCGGTTGCAGAGCGAGCGGATGCGCGGCGCGCTGTTGCCGTCGGCCGCGGAATATTTCGCCAATTACGGATTGACGGCAGACAAGCTCGCGCTGGCAAAGCCCGACGCAATCGTGATGCACCCGGGGCCGATGAATCGCGGCGTCGAGATCGACTCGCACGTCGCCGACGGCACCGCCAGCGTGATCCTGCCGCAGGTGACGTTCGGCATCGCGGTGCGCATGGCAGTGTTGTCGATCGTCTCGTCCTCGGCGCGCATGCAATGAGTCCTGCGCTCGGCCGCCCGGAGGAGGACTCCTCAGTTGCAAATGAGCCGCTTGGCGGGACGGCGCTCAGCGCCCAGGGTGGACCATGAAGATTGCCATCGTCAACGGGCGCGTGATCGATCCGGCCTCCGGCTTCGATCAGGTCGGGGGTGTCTATATCGAAGACGGACGGATCGCCGCGATCGGCCGCGCGCCCGCCCACTTCAAGGCTCAGCGCACGGTGGACGCAAAGGGCCTGATCGTTGCACCCGGCCTGGTCGATCTGTGTGCGCGCCTGCGCGAGCCGGGCCATGAAGGCGGGCTGAAGATTGAGATGAAGGCGGCGCTTGCAGGCGGTGTCACCAGCGTCGTCTGCCCGCCGGATACGGATCCGCCGCTTGACGAGCCCGGTTTGGTGCGGATGTTGCGGCAACGTTCGCGCGAGTCGGCGGGCGCGCGCACCTATCCGCTGGGTGCGCTGACCGCTGAACTGAAAGGGGAAGCGCTGGCAGAGTTGAAGACGCTCGCGGAAGCCGGATGCGTGGCGTTCATGCAGACGCGCAGCCTGCCGCACGATAACTCGGTGCTGCTGCAGGCGATGCGCTATGCGAAGACGTTCGAGTTGCCGGTCTGGCTGCGGCCGGTTGAAGACACGCTGGCCGGCACGGGGGTGGCAGGCGCCGGCGCAGTGGCGGGGCGGCTGGGATTGCCTGCGGTGCCGGTGGTTGCCGAGACCGTTGCGCTGCATACGATCTTCGAGCTGCAGCGCGCGACCGGCGCGCGGATTCATATTTGTCGCCTGTCGTCGCGTGAAGGAATCGAGCTGGTGCGGCAAGCCAAGCGCGAGGGCTTGCCGGTCACTGCCGACGTCGGTATTCATCATCTGCACTTGATCGATGTCGACATCGGCTACTTCGATCCGAATTTCCGGCTCGATCCGCCGCTGCGCGGCACACGGGATCGCGACGCGATCATTGCGGGCCTGGGCGATGGCACGATCGACATCATCTGCTCCGACCATGCGCCTATTGGCGACGACGACAAACTGCTGCCGTTCGGTGAAGCTGAACCGGGTGCGACGGCACTCGAAACGCTCCTTCCGCTAACGCTGAAGTGGGCCGGCGAAAACAACGTGCCGTTGGGCAAGGCACTCGCCAGGATCACCAGCGGCCCCGCCGACATTCTCGGCAAGGGCTCTGCAAAAGGCCGCTTGACCGCTGGCACCAAGGCCGACGTCGTGGTTTTCGATCAGTCTGCGCACTGGCTGGTGAGCGCCGAAACGCTGGTCAGCGCCGGCAAGAACACACCGTTTTCCGGCTACGAGTTGCAAGGGCGCGTTCACTACACGCTGGTAGGTGGCGAAGTCCGATACGAAGCAACCGGCTAATGCAAAGCTGCTGCACATGCCGATCCTGCGTCCGCGAAGCTCAACGCCTTCATGGACGCCTGCGCTCCTCGCGGCCTTTTCCATCAGCCCGTTGATGCGCTGGCTGCTGGCGCTGCCGCGTGCGATCCTGTTTTCGGCGCATGTGCTGCTGGGCGTAGCGATCGTGATCGTGATTTTTCCGTTTGCAGATCAGGCGGCACGCAATCGCATCAACCGCGCCTGGTCGCGCATTCTGCTTGCGCTGTGCGGAGCACGGCTGGTATCGAGCGGCAAGGAAATTCCCGCGGCCATCCGCAGCGATGGTATCGATCCACTCGCCGTTGGCCGCCTCGCCCTGGCCAATCACGTGTCGTGGCTGGATATTTTTGCAATCAATGCAGTGATGCCGAGCCGCTTCGTCGCGAAGGCCGAGATCGGCAGGTGGCCGCTGCTCGGCATACTGGTATCACGCAGTGGCACTTTGTACATCGAGCGCGGCCGCCGCCACGCCGTCGCTGCAATGAACCAGTCGGTCAGCGAGCATCTGAAACTGGGCGAAACGATTGTCTTATTTGCCGAAGGAACCAC
>JBGSWY010000401.1:0-1755 GCA_041751715.1 Burkholderiaceae bacterium | reverse complement strand
CCAGTACTCCGGGTTTCCCTTGCCGTTGCCCATCCGGACCTCGGCCGGTTTCTGCGAAATCGGCTTGTCCGGAAATACGCGGATCCAGACCCGGCCGCCGCGCTTGATATGGCGGCTGATCGCACGGCGCGCGGCTTCGATTTGACGCGCGGTCAGACGACCGCGCTCCGTCACCTTCAGGCCGAATTCGCCAAACGACACGTGCGCACCGCGCAGCGCCAGGCCGCGGTTGCGGCCTTTTTGCTCCTTGCGGTACTTGCGTCGAGCAGGTTGCAGCATTTTCTACGCTCCGTCCTTGGTGCCGCCGGTGCCGTCCGGTGTTTTCACGGCAGTTTTGCGCACACGCTTGATGACCGGTTTGGCCGGAGCCTCCGGCTTGGGCGGCTCGACCGGTGTAGCAGCGGCGTTGGTTGGATCCGCTGCCTTGCGCGCGCGCTTGGTCGGCGGTCTGGCCGACGGCGGCCGGTCGCCGGTCGGTCGGTCCGGACGATCACCGGCCGGTCGGTCACGGCGTGAACGACGTTCATCGCGTTCCGGCGGAGGCGCTGCATCGGCGGCTCCAGGAGCCTCGTTGCGACCCAGCGTGTCGCCTTTGTAGACCCATACCTTGACGCCGATGACGCCGTAGGTCGTTTTCGCTTCGGAGAAGCCGTAGTCGATGTCAGCGCGCAACGTATGCAGCGGCACCCGGCCTTCGCGATACCACTCGGTGCGCGCGATCTCGATCCCGTTCAGCCGGCCCGCGCTCATGATCTTGATGCCCTGCGCGCCAAGCCGCATCGCGTTCTGCATTGCGCGCTTCATCGCGCGGCGGAACATGATGCGCTTTTCCAGCTGCTGCGTGATCGAATCGGCGATCAACTGCGCGTCCAGCTCCGGCTTGCGAATCTCTTCGATGTTGACGTGAACCGGCACGCCCAGCATCTTCTGCAGCGCGGTTTTCAGCGACTCGATGTCTTCGCCCTTCTTGCCGATCACGACACCCGGGCGCGCCGAGTAGATCGTGATGCGTGCGTTCTTCGCCGGACGCTCAATCAGGATGCGGCCGACCGAAGCGCTGCGCAGCCGCTTGCGCAGGAACTCGCGGACTTTAAGGTCCTCGCTGAGCATGCGCGGAAACTCCGGCCCGGTCGCAAACCAGCGCGATGCCCAGTTCTTCGTGACGGGAAGCCGGAATCCGGTTGGATTGATCTTCTGACCCATGGTTACCTATTTCTTCGGTTTAGCGTCGCCGACCGTCACAAAGATGTGGCAGGTCCTCTTCGTAATGCGGGTGCCGCGGCCTTTTGCGCGCGCTGCAAAGCGGCGCAGCGACGGCCCTTGTTCGACCGTGATGCTCGTGACGCGCAGTTCGTCGATGTCGGCGCCATCGTTGTGCTCGGCATTCGCGATCGCCGATTCGAGCGCCTTCTTGATCAGTCCGGCCGCTTTCTTCTGCGTGAAGGAAAGGATATTCAGCGCTTTGTCGACCGGCTTGCCGCGCACGAGATCGGCCACCAGCCTGCCTTTCTGGTTCGACAAGCGGACGCCGCGTACTGATGCTGTGGTTTCCATCATCGTCACCTATTGCTTCTTCGGCACACTGGCCTTCTTGTCCGCTGCATGACCCTTGAAGGTACGGGTCAGCGCGAACTCGCCCAGCTTGTGGCCCACCATGTTCTCGTTGATATACACCGGCACGTGCTGCTTGCCGTTATGCACGGCAATCGTCAGCCCGATGAACTCCGGCAGGATCGTCGAGCGCCGCGACCAGGT
>JBGSWY010000400.1:0-14052 GCA_041751715.1 Burkholderiaceae bacterium | reverse complement strand
CGGCATCGGCATCGTCTGGCTGCTGGCGCCGCCCGGCTGGCCGGTGCGTGCCGTGGGCGCTGTGGCGCTGCTGCCGATGTTTATCTGGCCGCCGGCCCGTGCCGGCGCCGACGAAGTGTGGGTCACCGCGCTAGACGTTGGGCAGGGATCGGCATTGCTGGTCGAGACCGCCGATCAAGCCTGGCTGTACGACGCCGGCCCGCGCTATTCGAGCGACTCGGACGCCGGCGAGCGAGTCATCCTGCCGTATCTGCGGCATCGGGGCATCGGCCGGCTCGACGGGTTGATCGTGTCGCACCTGGATAGCGATCACTCGGGCGGGGCCGCATCGATATTGCGCGGCGTCGAGGTCGAGCGCGTCATCTCGTCGATCGGGCCCGGCCACCCGGTGCTCGGCGCGCGCATAGATGTCGAGCGGTGCGAGGCAGGAATGCGATGGAGCTCCGGAGCGCTGACGTTCGAAATCCTGCATCCAATGCCGGTCGACTATGAAACTAAGCGCGCGCCGAACTCGATGAGCTGCGTGGTGCTGATCACGTCGGGTGCAACACGATTGTTGTTGACCGGTGATGTGCCGCTGGCGGATGAAGCCGCGTTGCTGACCCGCTCCCCGGCGTTGCGCGCGACCTGGCTGGCGGCGCCGCATCATGGCAGCCGCGGCTCCTCAGGCGATGCGCTGCTCGACGCGCTCGGAGCGACATCGGCGGTGGTGCAGGCGGGATATCGCAACCGCTTTCGTCATCCCGATCCTGCAGTTGTCGCGCGCTTTCGGGCGAAAAACATCGCGCTGTACCGGACCGTCCATGCAGGTGCGGTCCAGTGGCGCTTTGTGCGCGATGGGCAAAGTGCCGTTTCAGCGGCGCGCCAGACGGATGCCCGGTACTGGCACAACCGCCCGGGCGACACATTGCCGCGCGTTGTATTGACACCAGAGCCGGCACCTGAGCCGGCACCCGACGCGCCCCGCCCGGGTACGCCTGAGCCCGACGCAAGTCCGGGACCGCCGGAACCTTTCGTTCGCGGATAAACTGGTTTACAGCCAGCTGCAAACTACTGCGCGCCCCGATCTTGCGCCTGCGGTGCTCAACTGGGGGAGGGCGATGCAAAAAGCGTACGACGAGATGTACGACGGGCACGAGCGTGCCCGCGTCCACTATCGGGAGTACGAGCGATGGCTCTCGGAACAGACGCCGGATGCGATGACGTTCAAGCGTACGGAGGCCGATCTGGTCTTCCGGCGTGTCGGTGTCACGTTCGCCGTGTACGGCGATGAAGACGAAAAAGACGGGCATGCCAATGCAGGCACCGAGCGGCTGATTCCATTCGATGTCGTTCCGCGCATCATCCCCGCTGTCGAATGGAAGCAGCTCGAAGCCGGCCTTAAACAGCGCGTGCATGCGCTGAACATGTTCCTGCACGATATTTATCACGACCAGAATATCGTGCGCGCCGGGCGCATTCCGGCCGAGCAGATTTTGCGCAACTCACAGTACCGTCCGGAGATGCATGGACTCGATGTGCCGAGCAACATCTATTCGCACGTTGCCGGCATCGACATCGTTCGCGCCGCGAACCACGAAGGCGCCGCCGAGTTCTTCGTGCTGGAGGACAATCTGCGGGTGCCCAGCGGCGTGTCCTACATGCTCGAAAACCGCAAGATGATGATGCGGCTGTTTTCCGATCTATTTGCGCGTAACCGGGTGGCGCCGGTCGCGCATTATCCGGACGTGCTGCTTGAGAATCTTCGTTCCGTTGCGCCGCCCGGCGTCGATGATCCGACGGTCGTGCTGTTGACGCCGGGAATGTACAACTCAGCTTACTTCGAGCATGCATTTCTGGCGCAGCAGATGGGGATAGAACTGGTCGAGGGCCAGGATCTTGTCGTGCAGGATGAGCACGTTTACATGCGCACCACGCGCGGCCCGCAGCGGGTCGCTGTGATCTATCGCCGCATCGACGATGACTTCCTCGATCCGCTTGCCTTTCGTTCGGATACGCAGCTTGGCGTGCCCGGGTTGCTGTCGGCCTATCGCGCCGGTACGGTAACGCTGGCGAACGCGATCGGCACCGGAATTGCCGACGATAAGTCGATCTACCCGTATGTGCCAGACATGATCGAGTTCTATCTTGGCGAGAAACCCATTTTGTCCAATGTGCCGACGCACGTGTGCCGCGATCACGACCAGCTCGAGTACGTGCTGGCGCATCTCGACGAGCTGGTCGTGAAAGAGGTTCACGGCGCCGGCGGCTACGGCATGCTGATCGGCCCGGCGTCCACCCGCAGCGAGCGCCAGGAGTTTTCCAGACGTCTGCGGGCAAGTCCTGAGAATTACATCGCGCAGACGACTCTCGCGCTGTCGACATGCCCCACCTATGTGGAGTCCGGTCTCGCGCCACGTCACGTCGATCTGCGCCCCTATGTGCTGTCGGGCAAGGATGTGATCACAGTCCCGGGCGGGCTGTGCCGGGTGGCTCTGCGGGAAGGATCGCTGGTCGTCAATTCGTCGCAAGGCGGCGGCACCAAGGACACCTGGGTGCTCGAGTGATGAAGCGCGCGAGCGAACCGATGGAGCCGGGCAATGGAATCGGCCCGGACGGCCGATTGCCGGATAACGCCGGGCACGACGCATCCACGCGCCGCGCCACTGACCAGATCGATCCCTACGCGCTGATCGAGCGTGCGGAAAAGCTGATCAACACCGAGCCGCATGATGCAGTCGTCTTTGCTTTGCGTGCACAAAGTGTGGCGCGCGCCCGCACGGCCGATGGCTTGATGGCGCGCGCGCACTTCGTTGCCGGCTCGGCGCTGATGCAGGTCGGGGACTGGTCGGGGGCGATTCGCCAGTTGTCGCAGGCCGAGCAGGTCTATCGCGCACAGGACGATGTGGCCGCGCAATGCAGAGTCAACACACAATTGGCAAGCGCCTGCTGTGAACTCGGCGAGTATGGCGAAGCGCTGGATGGATTTGCACAGGTGCAAAAGCTCGCACGGCAGCACAACGATCATGCGGGCGCACGCAGAGCGCTGGTGCACCAGTCGACGGTGCACACCATGCTCGGCGACTTCGAGGCAGCACGCGAATCGCTTAAATCCGCGCTTGAACTGCCATCAGGCTCGTCAGCCGACGAAGGCATGGTCGTGCTGCAGTTCGGATTGGTTGACGCCAACGAAGGGTTGCGCGCTGCCTTGAACGGTGATGCCGGAACAGTGGCGCGGCGCATGGCCGACGCCGAAGAGCATTTCGAAGTCGCGCTCGAGTTGCTGTCCGGCACCACCGATCGCGCCAATGCGATTGCTGCGCGCATTCAGCGTGGCGCCGCACGTTGCTGGCTCGGCAAATTCAACGAAGGCCTTGCCGACCTCAACGCCGCCGTGATGGAAGCGGCGCACAGCGGCTTTCGGTTGCGCGAAGTGCAGGCGAAGCTCGAGCTCGGTTATCACCTGGTCGGTGCGGGGCGAGAACACGAAGGGCTCGGCATTCTGGGACCGGCATTGATGCAGGCCGAAGAACTGGGCGACCTGCGACGGCCCGCCGATTCGCACGAGCGTTTGTCCGCGCTGTACGAGGCGCGCGCGGATTTTCAACTGGCGCTGTATCACCACAAGCGCTACGTCGAGGTGAAGACTCGGCTCGACGGCCGGCTCAGCACCCAGCGCGCACGGCTGCACGAAGCGCGCGCCGAGCTGCAGAAGCTGCGCACGCAAACCGCAGCGCTGCATCAGCGAACGCGCGATCTCGAGCAATCGCGCTCGCGTCTGGAGAGGCTGGCGCTGGAAGACGAGCTCACCGGCCTTGCGAATCGCCGTGCGTTCACCAAGGAGCTGGAAAACTGGTGTGCACGCGCGCGTGCCGGCACGTTGCGCTTCGGACTGGTAGTTGCCGACATCGACGGTTTCAAGCTGATCAACGACCGGTATTCGCATCTGACCGGTGATGCCGTGCTGCGCGAGCTCGGCAGCGTGATTCGCGCGAACCTGCGCGACACCGACTTTGCGGCGCGCCTGGGCGGAGACGAATTTGCATTGCTGCTGGCAGATAGCGAGGGCGGCGCAGCGATCGCGGTGGTCGAGCGCCTGATCGACGCCGTTCGCAGGTACTCATGGGCAGAGTTCGACCGCGAGCTGCGCGTGACCGTGAGCATCGGCCTTTGCGAGTCTTCGGACTTCGGAGATTCGAGCGAGCTGGTGCGGCGCGCGGACGAATCGCTGTATGCCGCCAAGCATGCCGGCCGCGATCGCGTGCATCTCTGGACCTCGAGCGGCTAGTGCTCAGCCGTACCGCCGACCACCTATTCTGGATGTCCCGCTATGTCGAGCGTGCGGAAAACACCGCCCGCATGCTCGATGTCAATTTATCGACATCGCTGCTGCCGCAATCGGCGCATGCCTCGGAACGCAGCTGGCGGGCGTTGCTGAGCATTTCGGAGCTGACCGCCGAGTTCGATGAGCGGTATCCGATTGTCTCGCCGCGCGATGTGGTCGATTTCATGGTGCGCGATGCCGGCAACCCATCGTCGATCGTCAACTGCCTGCGTGCGGCGCGCGAAAATGCGCGTGCGGTGCGCGGTTCGCTGACGACAGAGGTATGGGAAACGTACAACGACACGTGGCTCGATCTGCAGACACGGCTTGCGGGGAGTGCTCCTGAGCGGGATCCGCAATCGTTCTTCGAGTGGGTCAAATTCCGTTCGCATCTGTCGCGCGGAGTCACCATTGGCACGATGCTGAAGGACGAGGCGTTCTACTTCATGCGGCTCGGCACGTTTCTGGAGCGGGCCGACAACACTGCGCGCCTGATCGACATCAAGTATCACGATCCGGCCGAAGAGCGCGCCGGTGCGGGCGGCATCGATCATCCGCTGGATTTTTATCACTGGGCGGCGGTGTTGCGCTCGGTGTCCGCATTCGAAACGTATCGCAAGGTCTATCGCGACGTGATCACGCCGTCGCGCGTGGCCGAGCTTCTGATCCTGCGCGGCGACATGCCGCGCTCGCTCGCGAGTTGCCTGAACGAAGTGTCGGTCAATCTGGAAATGGTGCGCAACAACCGGTCAGGCGAAACGGAGCGGCGCGCCGGCTTGTTGCGTGCGGAGTTACGTTACGGCCGCATCCACGACATTCTTGCGCGTGGCCTGCATCTGTATCTGACCGAATTCCTCGAACGCATCAATGATCTGGGCGGACGAATCAGCGAGGACTTTCTGGTCCCGCTCGAGGCCCACTAGACTCACGCCGGTATGACCTACTGCGTAGCGATGCGGCTCGATGCGGGACTCGTCTTCCTCGGCGACTCCCGTACCAATGCGGGCGTCGATCAGATTTCGACATTCCGCAAGATGACGGTGTTTGAGAACCCCGGCGAGCGGATGCTGGTGCTGCTCTCGGCCGGCAACTTGGCGCTGACGCAGGCCGTGACGCAGATCCTGAGCGAACGGGTCGGTGCAGAGCATGCCAGCGTGTGGACCGCAACGACGATGGTCGAGGTGGTGCGGATCGTCGGTGACGCGGTGCGCGAAGTGCGGCGCCGCGACGCCACGGCGCTCAGCGAAGCAGGCATTGAGTTCAACGCCAACTTCATCCTCGGCGGCCAGATCCGCGGCGAGGGCATGCGGCTTTTCCACGTCTACTCGGCGGGCAACTTCATCGAAGCGTCGCACGAGAATCCGTACTTCCAGATCGGAGAAGCCAAGTACGGCAAGCCGATCATCGATCGCGTGATTCAGCCGGCTACCGCGCTCGACGAAGCGGCCAAGTGCGCGCTGATTTCGATGGACTCGACCTTGCGATCCAACATTTCGGTTGGGCTGCCGCTCGACCTGCTGGTGTATGAAGCCGATGCGTTGCGGGTGACCAAGTTCGTGCACATCGACGCCTCGAATCAGTACATGAACATGATTCGAGACAGCTGGGCGGCGCGACTGAAGCAGGTATTCAGCGAGATTCCCGATCCCACCTGGCTCGACTCGTACGTGGCTCCCGGTGCGCCCCGACTGCAGACCGACGTCACACAGCCGGTGCGCGCGCCGCTGCCGCCCGCGATAAACAGTGAACCGGCGTCACCGGTGCAACTGGTCGCCGGCCAGATCGAGCGAAAATCGACGGGAGCGCACTAGCTTCACTATTGCGCGGACCAGCCCCCGTCGACGTTCCATGCCGCGCCACGAACCTGATCCGCTGCCGGGCTGCATAGAAACACGGCGAGCGCTCCCAATTGCTCCGGCGTCACGAATTGCATCGACGGCTGCTTTTCGCTGAGAAGCGCCTTCCGGGCTGCCTCAGGCTCGAGTCTTCCGCGCGTGGCACGCGCATCGACCTGCTCCTGTACCAGCGGTGTCAACACCCAGCCGGGGCAGATCGCGTTGCACGTCACTCCGGTTTGCGCCGTTTCCAGCGCGACGGTTTTGGTGAGCCCGACGATGCCGTGCTTGGCGGCCACGTACGCCGATTTGTCGGCCGACGCCACCAGGCCATGCACCGAAGCGACGTTGATAATGCGCCCCCAGTTGGCCTGCTTCATCTTCGGAAGTGCCAGGCGCGTCGTATGAAAGGCGGAGCTTAGATTGATGGCAAGAATGGCGTCCCAGCGGTCGGCCGGAAACGATTCGATCGGTGCCACATGTTGAATGCCGGCGTTATTGACCAGGATATCGACGCGCCCGAACGTCGCTTCGGCGGTGCGCATCATCTGCTCGATTTCGGCCGGCTTGCTCATATCGGCGCCGTGATACAGCGTGCGAATCTGGTGCACCTGCAACTGCCCTTCGACATTCGCGATGACGTCCGGCGCACCGAAACCGTTGATCACGATGTTCGCGCCGTCGCTTGCGAGTGCGTGAGCAATGCCCAGTCCAATGCCGCTGGTCGAGCCGGTGATCAGCGCCGTCTTGCCTTTCAACATTCATCCGCTCCGCAATATGCCTCGATGAGTATGCCACCGTGATCACGTCGAACGAACCGCGCTTGCATAGTGTGCAATGCATGAGCCCGTCCGGACTGCATTCGATGGCATATACGGAGTGGGGCGAAGCCGATGACCCGCGCGTGTTGATCTGCGTGCACGGGTTGACGCGGCTGGGACGCGACTTCGACCGGCTGGCACGCGCGCTTGCGCCCGACTACCGCGTTGTCTGCCCCGATGTGGTCGGGCGCGGCCGCAGCGACACCCTGCGCGATCCGATGCACTACGGCGTGCCGCAGTACCTGACCGACATGGTGACCCTGGTTGCGCGGCTCGACGTTGAACATATCGACTGGGTAGGAACATCGATGGGTGGGTTGATCGGAATCGCACTGGCCGGACAGGAGCGCTCGCCGATACGCCGTCTGGTCCTGAACGATGTCGGCCCGCGGCTCGACGCCGCTGCGATCGCGCGCATTGGCGACTATGTTGGTGTGCCCATGTCGTTTGAAAGCGTCGATCAGGCCGTGGACTACATCTCGACGATTGCCAGGCCCTTCGGATTGACGCGGCGCGAAGATTGGCGCGAGCTGGTCGAGCCCGGGTTAAGACGCGACGGCGCGCGCTGGCTGCTGCACTATGACCCGCGCATCGCCGTGCCGTTCGAGGCTGCAACGCCGGATCGCACCGCCGCCGATGAAGCTGCCTTATGGTCGCTGTACGAAAACATCCGCTGTCCGACACTCGTGATCCGGGGCGAGAACTCGGACCTGCTTTCGCGGGCAACGGCGGCCGAGATGGCCGCGCGCGGTCCGAAAGCGAGGACGATCGAGATCGCCAGCGTCGGCCATGCGCCGACCTTGATGCTGCCGAACGAAATCGCCATCGTGCGCGACTTCCTGCTCGGCAGCGATGCTGGCTAGAACACGCCGCTGGCTAGACCCGCTGCCAGTCCGGTGCCGATTTCGCGCGCGCGACTCAGATCGGCTTTGGGCACGATCTTCGGCGCCAGTATCTGCTCCGGTGTCTGTGCACCGTTGCGCACGATAGTCGGCCGCGCAATCTCCTTCAGTCGCAACCCGGTTGCGATGCGCTGAATCTGCCGCGCGGCGCCTTCGCCGTCGGTGCCGGCTGCGATGATCGTCGCATAGGGCCGGCCGTCGACCTGGTCGAGTACGCCGTAATAGACGCGATCGAAAAAATCCTTCATGCGACCGGCCATCGTGGCCAGGTTCTCAGGAGTGACGAAAAGATAGCCGTCGGCAGCGAGGACATCGGCGACACCGGCAGTGCCGGCCATCATCAGCTCCGTCGTGCATCCCGCTTCGTTGCTCGCTTCAATGTGCGCAGCAGTCGCCAGCTGTTGCGCGGCGCCCGTCATCGAGTGATAGACGATCAAAACGCGCTTCATGGCTTCGCAGCCATGGGGTCCTGCAGAAAAAACTGCACCAGCAGTGCATACCAATCGGGAAATGCCTGTTGCAATCGGGCTGGCGCCACGAAGAAGGCTTCGCTGGACACCGCAAAGAACTCGGCTTCATCCTGCGCGGCATAGGCATCGAATGGCAGATGTGCGAAGTAGCGATCCACTTCATCCGCTTCGGGATCGAGCTCAGCCGGCAATTCAGAATCGATCAGATCTACCTCGGCGACGAAGCGCTCGAAAGCCTCGTGCAGAACGCGCCGCCAATGTTCAACCGTGAGCTGTGCATGCCTGGCGGGTGAAAACGGAGGCACACCATCGGCTACGCCGTCCAGCAGATCGAGCTTGTGCACGAACTCGTGAATCACGACCGAGTACGCAGCACCGGCGCCCGTCACGGTCCGCTGCGCATCCTCCCACGACAGTACCAGCGGCCCGCGGTCCCACGCCTCGCCGGTGATCGGCTCGATGTACTCATGCACGATGCCGTCCTCGTCGGTGACGCTGCGCGGCACGAGGAATTCGCTCGGATACACAACGATGCTTTTCCAGCCGCGATACCAGTCGAGACCGAGGTTCAGCACCGGCAAACTAGCCTGCACCGCGATACTGACCTGCATCGCTGCGGTCAGCTCGAGGCTGGCGGCGCCAGCCATTTGTTTGTCAGCCAGCAGTCTTGCGGCCAACGTCCGCAGCCGGTGCAGTTCGTCCGCGTCGAGTCGCAGCATGAATGGCAGCGACGCGAGTGTCGAACTCCACAGTTGATCCGGAATCGCGACCGACGGGGTTCCCGTCAGGCGATCGAGCAGCGTTTTCAGCATCGCGGAATTGTGCGCTCGACCTATATCCTTGCCGCCATGCATGTTGAATCGTCACCGGCAGCGCTCGATCTCGACCGCACGCTGGCGCTGGTCGAGCCGCTGTATCAGGACCGCTCGCTCGCTACCGGTGAGTGGTACATGGCGCATGCACGTGGCATCGCACAGATCATTGCACCGCTGCGTGGCGATGCCGACCTGCTCTGTGCGGCGTGCCTGTTTGGTGTGTACGACGTTCTGCGCGAGCCCGACGAATGGCTGCGCGCCCGCTTTGGCGCCAGCGTTGCGCAGTTGGTGTCGGACCTGCGGCAGTTGATGAAGCTGTCGGAGCTCACTCGCAAGCAGGGCGAATCGGGAACCGGAAGGCACGGGATCGACGATCAGGCCGAGGCGCTGCGACGCATGTTGCTCGCGATGGCGAACGACTTGAGAGTCGTCCTGCTACGGCTCGCGTCGCGCTTGCAAACGCTGCGCTATTACGCCGCGACCAAAGGGTCGGGCTCGGAGCCGATAGCGCGCGAAACGCTGCGCCTGTACGCACCGCTGGCAAACAGGCTCGGCATCTGGCAGTTGAAGTGGGAGCTGGAGGATCTGTCGTTTCGCTTTCTCGAGCCCGAAACGTACATGGAAGTGGCGCGCCTGCTCGACGAGAAGCGGACCGAACGCGAGGGCTTCATCGATGATGCGCGAGAGCGACTGCGTACGTTGCTGGCCGAGGCGGAGATCGACGGCGAGGTGGCGGGCCGGCCGAAGCACATCTACAGCATTGTCAACAAGATGCGCACCAAGCGGCTCGCGTTCGACCAGCTGCGCGATGTGCGCGGCTTGCGAGTGATCGTTGGCGATTCGCGCAGGATCGCCGCAGGCGCATCGGCGGCGCCCGCTGGGGGCGGGCTCTCGGCGACCGGGGGCGAACACATCAGCGACGTCGCACAGTGCTACCAGGTGCTGTCGCTGATTCATCTGGAGTGGACCGCAGACAGCAGCGAATACGACGATTACATTGCGCGTCCGAAGCCGAATGGATACCAGTCGCTGCACACTGTTGTGACTGACCGGCACGGCCGTGCCCTGGAAATCCAGATCCGCACGCGGCAGATGCACGATTCGGCCGAGCTTGGACTGGCAGCGCACTGGCGTTACAAGGAAGGCGGAAAGGCGAGCGGCAGGCAACGCGGCGGCCACCAGCAGGATAGCGACGCGCAACGCGTCGAGTGGCTGCGGCAGCTGCTCGCGTGGCGCGATGAGATGGAGCCGGCTGGCGCTGTTGCCGCCGGCGCCGATCGCGCACGCGACGAGCGTATCTATGTGTTGACGCCGCAGGCGCGGGTAGTGGAGTTGCCGGCGGGCGGCACTCCGGTCGATTTCGCGTTTCACATCCATTCGGAAGTCGGCTACCGGTGCCGCGGTGCGCGCGTCAACGGCGTCATGGTGCCGCTGAACACGCCATTGGCGAATGGCCAGACAGTGGAAATCATTTCGGCCAAGACCGGCGGCCCGAGTCGCGATTGGCTGAATGCCGAGCTCGGCTATCTGAATAGTGCACGCTCGCGCGCCAAGGTCAGGCAATGGTTCAACGCCCTCGAGTTCGAGCAGTCGGTGGCGGCCGGCCGCGAGCTGATCGAAAAGGAACTGCAGCGGCTCGGCAGGACGGCGGTCAAGCTTGACGATCTGGCCAAGCGCCTCGGGTTCGGAAGCGTCGATCAATTGTCGGCTGCTGCAACCAAGGAAGAGTTCAGCCTGCGCTCGATCGATCAGGCGCTGATGCCAGTGGCGCCGCAGCCTGAGGCCACGCCGGGGCTGTTGATCGGCAAACCACAAGAGGCGCCTGCCGGCAAGGGCAAGGTGCTGGTGGTCGGCGTCGACTCGTTGCTGACACAACTCGCGCGCTGCTGCCGGCCGGCGCCACCGGACGAGATCGTCGGCTACGTCACGCGCGGCAAGGGAGTGTCGATTCATCGCGCAAGCTGCTCGAATCTGAGGTCGCTGATGAAGCGTGCAGCCGAGCGCGTGATCGATGTCGCGTGGGGCGCGCAGCCGGACGCGGTATATCCGGTCGAGTTGCTGATCATGGCGCAGGATCGCCCCGGACTGTTGCGCGATATCTCCGAGGTCTACGCGCGCGAGAAGCTGAACGTCATCGGCGTCAACTCAGGCAGCACACGGGGCGAAGCGCGCATGCTGTTTACGGTCGAAATCCAAAGCGCTGCCGATGTAAGCCGGGTCCTGGGCGCCACGCGGGAAGTCAAGGGCGTCTTCAGCGCGCGTCGCCGTTAAGTTAGTTCAAAGTGGCAATCGAAGAGATACGTCCCTTGCAGTTGCACTTGCGTTGGGCGCACGGCCGCTCCGAAGCCCAACGCACTCAACGCAACGTTATATACTTCGCGGCCCAGGCGCGTAGCTCAGCTGGTTAGAGCACCACCTTGACATGGTGGGGGTCGTTGGTTCGAGTCCAATCGCGCCTACCATGCAAACACTGAAAGGCACTGCAAAATGACGTCGCGAACTACGTTTACCGGATGTTGATGACGGGAAGAGTTCGCCTTTCAAAAAGAAGTGCGGCTCGCCGCACTTTTTTTTGACTGGAGCAAATGATCATGATCTCTATTCGATTACCCGACGGCTCAAGCCGAAGTTATGACCAGCCGGTGACAGCCGCGCAAGTGGCTGCGTCGATCGGCCCCGGACTCGCCAAGGCGGCCGTGGCGGCCAGAGTGAACGGCAAGCTGGTCGACACCGCACACCTGGTCGATCACGACGCCGAGGTAGCAATTGTCACCGAGCGCGACGCCGATGGCATCGACGTCATCCGGCACTCGGCCGCGCATCTGCTCGCATACGCCGTCAAGGAATTGTTTCCGGACGCGCAGGTGACGATCGGCCCGGTGATCGAGAACGGCTTTTATTACGACTTCGCCTACAAGCGGCCGTTTACGCCGGAAGATCTAGAAGCCATCGAACAGAAGATGGCAGAGCTCGCAAAAAAGGACGAGCCGGTCGTGCGCGAAGTCTGGAAGCGCGATGATGCGGTGAAGTTCTTCGAGTCGATCGGCGAGAAGTACAAGGCCGAGATCATCGCCTCGATTCCGGCGAACGAAGATATTTCTCTGTATCGCGAAGGCGGCTTCGTCGATCTGTGCCGCGGTCCGCACGTGCCGTCATCCGGCAAGCTGAAGGTGTTCAAGCTGACCAAGGTGGCCGGCGCGTACTGGCGTGGCGACCAGGCCAACGAACAACTGCAGCGCATCTACGGCACGGCGTGGGGCAGGAAGGAAGACCAGGACGCGTATCTGAAAATGCTGGACGAAGCCGAGAAGCGGGATCATCGCAAGCTCGGCAAGGAACTCGACCTGTTTCATTTTCAGGAAGAGGCTCCCGGGCTGGCGTTCTGGCATCCCAAAGGCTGGACGATCTGGCAGGCGGTCGAGCAGTACATGCGCGCGGTGTATCGCGACAACGGTTATCACGAAGTGCGCGCACCGCAAGTCCTCGATCGCTCGCTGTGGGAAAAATCGGGGCACTGGGAAAAGTATCGCGAGAACATGTTTACGACCGAGTCGGAGAACCGGTCCTACGCGATCAAGCCGATGAATTGCCCGGGCCACGTACAAATCTACAACGCAAACTTGCACAGTTACCGCGAATTGCCTTTGCGCTACGGCGAGTTCGGCATGTGCCATCGCAACGAGCCGTCGGGGTCGCTGCACGGGCTGATGCGGGTCCGTGGTTTTGTCCAGGACGACGGTCACATCTTCTGCACCGAGGATCAGATTCTCGATGAGTGCGTCGCCTACACGGCCTTATTGCAGAAGGTGTATCGCGACTTCGGATTCGAACAGGTGTTTTACAAAGTAGCGACGCGGCCGGATAAACGGATCGGCTCGGACGAAAGCTGGGACAAGGCGGAGCAGGCGTTGATCGATTCGCTGAAGCGTTCGGGCGTCGAGTTCGCAATCGCACCGGGCGACGGCGCTTTTTACGGTCCGAAAATTGATTACCGGCTCAAGGATTCGATCGGCCGCGAATGGACGTGCGGCACGATGCAGGTCGATTTTGAAATGCCGCAGCGTCTCGGCGCCGAGTATGTCGCCGAGGACAATAGCCGCAAGATACCGGTCATGCTGCACCGGGCAATCGTGGGTTCGCTCGAACGCTTCATCGGCATGCTGATCGAAAACTACGCTGGCGCAATGCCGCCCTGGCTCGCGCCGGTGCAGGTCGCCGTCGCTTGCATTTCCGAGCACCAGTCCGCATATGCGGAAAACGTTGCGCAAACACTTCAAAAACAAGGCTTTAGGGCAGAATCCGATTTGCGCAATGAAAAGATCAACTATAAGATTCGCGCCCTTAGTCTGCAGAAGATCCCCTACATTCTCGTTGTCGGCGACAAAGAGAAGCAAGCGAATACGGTGGCCGTGCGTGCCCGTGGTGGCGCGGACCTGGGCGTGATGCCTTTGTCCGAATTTGCCGAGCGTCTGCAACTGGACGTCGAGCAGCGCCGCGATGTTTCAAATGCGATGGCAAGCGCGGTTTAGTTTTAATTTTTCGGAGAGGTAAATATCGCTCAAGAACGTTCGCACCGGATCAACGGTGAAATCAGTGCCCCGGAGATACGCCTGACCGGAATCGAAGGAGAGGCGCTCGGGGTTGTAAATCTGCCCGACGCCCTTCGCATGGCTGAGGAAGCGCAGGTCGATCTGGTGGAGATTGCTCCTACCGCCGTGCCGCCGGTTTGTCGCTTGATGGACTACGGCAAGTTCAAGTATCAGGAGCAGAAGAAGTCGCACGAAGCGAAGCTCAAGCAGAAGCAGATTCAGATCAAGGAAGTCAAGTTTCGCCCGCAGACGGACGAAAACGACTACCAGACGAAGATGCGCAACCTGATTCGTTTTCTCGACGAGGGTGACAAGGC
>JBGSWY010000399.1:0-1703 GCA_041751715.1 Burkholderiaceae bacterium | reverse complement strand
CAACGAGCCGCCGACTCCATGCGCCCGATTGCAGACGACGTTGTTGTCCCGCTTCACTGTGAACTGACGCGCGATGTCGATCGTCGCCTGCAGGAGTACCAGGCGCTGCTGTCCAACGACTCGGTGGGCATCCTGGTCGTGTGCGATGGCGACGTCAAGCAATGCAATTCGAGCGCGGCTCGTCTGTTCGGATGGAATTCTGCCCAGTTGCTCGGCCGCTCGGCCGCTGCTCTGTTCGGCTCGGATGAGGAGTTCCAGTCCTTCGCCAGCCGCATCGGCGATGCATTGGCGGCCGACGGCTCGCCGGCAATCGAGTGGCGCACGGTGCGTCAGGACGGCAAGCGCTTCTGGTCGCGCCTGCTGGTCAAAAGCATCACACCGGGCGGGCCCGCCGGCGAAACCGTCTGGATGGTCGAAGACATCAGCGCGCGCAAGGAAATGGAAGCAGCGCTGGCCAAGGCACGCGATGACCTGGAACAGAGAGTGCGCGCCGCGCACGATGAACTGGCATGGTCCAATGAGCGATTGGTCGCCGAACTGTACGAGCGCAGCGAAGTCGAGGAGCGTGCCAGGCGCATTGCGCTGTACGACGAACTGACCGAGCTGCCGAATCGCCGCCTGCTCGAGTCGCGGCTCGACGAAGCCATGCGCAATCATCAGTTGGGCGGCGATCGGCTGGCCGTGCTGGTGATCGACATCGACGAGTTCACCAAGCTGAACGATGCGCTCGGACATCGGGTCGGCGATGCGCTGCTCTGCGCTACCGCGCAGCGTCTGGTGGACACCGTGCGCACGTCCGATCTGGTGGCGCGCACCGGCGCCGACGAGTTCGCGATCGTGCTGGGGCGCCTGCGGCATATCGACGACGCCGAACACGTCGCCAGCAAGCTGGCGGAGTTGTTGTCGGCGCCGATCGAGATCGATGCCGAGCAGGTCAACATCAGCGTCAGCATCGGCGCCGCGCGCTTTCCGAGCGACGGTGCCACTCCGGAGATGCTTCTGCGCAATGCCGATGCCGCGCTGTCATTCGCAAAGTCGCGCGGACGCGGCAACGTGCAACTGTTCGAGCCGCGCATGAACTCCGAGATGGTGCGCCGCTTGCAGCTCGAAGCGGGGTTACGCCGCGCGCTCGAGAACGACGAGTTCGAGGTTTACTACCAGCCGCGGATCGATCTGAAGGACCGCACACTGATCGGCGCCGAAGCGCTGGTGCGCTGGCACGACCCCGAGCTGGGCGTGCAGGAGCCGGGCAGTTTCATTGCTGTCGCTGAAGACACCGGCCTGATCCTGCCGATCGGTGAAGTGGTGCTGCGCGCCGCGTGTCAGGCGGCGATGCAATGGACCGCTGCGGGCCTGGGTGAGCTCATCGTCAGCGTCAACCTTTCGCCGCGCGAGTTTCGCGGTCGCTCGTTATTGCCGATGGTGAGCCAGGCGCTGATGGATTCACATCTAGATGCCGAACGTTTGCAGGTCGAAATCACCGAAACGAGCCTGATGCGCGATGGCGACAAGGCCGAACAGGTGTTGTCCGGCCTGCACGCGATGGGCGTGAAAATCGCGCTCGACAACTTCGGCACCGGCTATTCAAGCTTGAGCAACCTGCGCCGCTTTCCGGTCGATGTCATCAAAATCGATGGTCAGTTCGTGCGCGCGGGGCCAAGCGATCCGGCCGATTGCAAGATCGTCGCGGCGCTGACCAGCCT
>JBGSWY010000398.1:0-2187 GCA_041751715.1 Burkholderiaceae bacterium | reverse complement strand
CGCATGTCGACGAACGGTGCGGGACTTTCGCGATGCATCACCACGGGTACGCCGAGTTGCCGCGCGAGTTGCCGTGTCCCGGAAAAGTGGTCCGCGTGCGTGTGGGTATCAATCAGGTAACGAATGCGCAGCCCGTCGCGCGCGGCGAGGCCAAGATAGCGGTCAATCTGGCTGGCCTCCGGATCGATCACTATCGCCGCGCACGTCTCGCTGCAGCCGAGGAGATAGGATTGACAACCGCCGGTAGCGATCTGCTCGTAGACCATCAAGCGTCTCCTGCCGTGCGATTGGGCGGTTCGAGCGGCTGCCCGCTTTTTCTTTCATCTTGTTGTAGCCCGAGAACCTCCGCGCTGTGATCGAGAATGTGATCGTCTCCGATTCGATAAAACGAGGCCATGGCATCCAGAGAAATCGTCACTTCCAGATCGTCGTGCCGTAGATCGTAATCGGTGAAGGCCTCATTCGTTTCATAGACACGAAAGAAATAACTCCCATCGACTGCACTCCTGCAGAGGAAGCCGCGCGTGCCACTCGCCGAGCTGACCTCCGTATTCTTGTATCCGTGTCGGGCCGACGCAGGGGAGCGTGCGTGCTTCACGAATTGTTTCTTTAACAAGCGCTCAGCTTCCCGGAGGCCGGCCTCGGTGAGAACAACGGACTTGGCTTTGTTCGCGGGGTCTCCAATGAACCCCTTCTCATGCAGCCGAGCCAAGGCATCCCAATCCATCGACTTCCAGACTCTGAACTGATCGTGCAGCGTCAAGTACAACAAGCCTAGAACGGCCTCATCTATCTTGTCTTTGTCGAGTTCCATGGATCGAAAGATTAGACGGTTAGGGCGTCCCCTGGCAGAGGCTCAAGGCACATGCGCCGTAGAACTTCGCCCGGATGCGGCGGCTTGCGCATTCGAACGGAGCCCTGCCAAGGCCGACTGCTTACGCCGCCTCCGCGTGCAGCTTTACCCCGAGTGCTCTTGCGACTTTCAGCACCGTAGCGAAACTGGGATTCCCTTGAGCGCTAAGGGCGCGATAAAGACTCTCACGGCTAAGACCAGCGTCTTTTGCGACCTGGGTCATGCCTTTGGCGCGAGCGATGTCCCCAAGCGCTCTGGCAATGCCGGCTGCGTCGTCGGGCGCCTCTTCGAGCCAGGCGTCAAGATAGGCTGCCATTTCTTCGGGCGTGCGAAGGTGCTCCGCAACGTCGTATGGCGTGGTCTTGGTCTTCTTGGATTTCTTCGCGGCGGTCTTGCGCATTGCGGGTTACTCCTGAATATTCTTTAGCAAGTAGATCGCTTTTGCGATGTCCTTTTGCTGCGTCGATTTGTCGCCACCGGCAAGGAGTATCAGAAGCCTTGATCCTCGTTGCGCGTAGTAGACGCGGTATCCGGGCCCGAAGTCGATCTTCAGTTCAGACACACCATCAGGCAGTTCTCTATGCTGGCCCGGATTGCCTTGAATCAAGCGATCAACACGAACCAAAATACGTGCTCTCCCTGTGCGATCCTTCAGCGTGTCGATCCACTCGCGATAGACGTCGGTCTTCTCAACGCGCATGTGGGAAGTGTAGCCTGCGGGCTACGCTTGTCAAGGTTAGCGCGCCGTTGATCGGCGCCCGGGAAGAAACATCGCTATTAGCGCAACAGCGCCTATAACGGCAAATGCGCCCCGTGCAGGCCAAGCTTCCCACCACCAACTTCCTGGGGCTCGAAGCCAGTGTGTTATGCGTTTCATCGGTCTTACTACCGCTGGTTACCGCGCCGCCACTTCGGAGCGCACAGTCTCAGCTTCCTCCCGTTCGGCAGGAATCGACCGCACCGACAACACTCCGTTGATCGCTGCAATCGCGTCAATCACGCTTTGCGCGACCGGGCTGTCGACGTCGACCATCGTGTAAGCCATTTCGCCGCGCGATTTGTTCAGCATGTTGTGAATGTTCAATCCGGCTTTCGCCATCGCGGTCGAAATCTGACCAAGCATGTTGGGCACGTTGGCGTTGGCGATACCGATGCGATACGCCGATTCGCGCGCCATTTCGACTTGCGGGAAGTTGACGGCGTTGCTGATGCCGCCGTTCTCCAGAAATTCACGCAGTTGCTCGACGACCATCACCGCGCAATTTTCTTCCGCCTCGGCGGTCGATGCACCTAGATGCGGCAGCGCGATCACACCGCGCACGCCGGACAGTATC
>JBGSWY010000397.1:0-2996 GCA_041751715.1 Burkholderiaceae bacterium | reverse complement strand
GCGTGATGCTGGCGCTGTTGATCACCAATACGACGCTGAATATCTTTTCGATGATCGGCATCGTGTTCCTGATGGGCCTGGTGACGAAGAATGCAATTTTGCTGGTCGATTTTGCCAACAAAGGACAGCGCGAAGGCATGGCGCGCGAAGAGGCGCTGCTGGCCGCCGGCCAGGTGCGGCTGCGCCCGATCCTGATGACCACGGCAGCCATGATCTTCGGCATGTTGCCGTTGGCAATTGGTTTGGGCGAGGGCTCCGAGCAGCAGGCGCCGATGGGGCGTGCGATTATCGGGGGCGTCATTACGTCGACCCTGCTCACGCTCGTAGTCGTCCCCGTTCTCTACACTTACGTGGATGCCCTGGAGCGGCGCCTCAAGGGGCAGCGGCGCGGAGTGCCGGCACTCGTGAGCCAGCCGGCTGACAGGCGGAGCGATTGAGCATTCTGGAGCTAACCATGACCACTGAATCAACAGCCCAGGCTTCGGGCGCCGAGCACAGGGCGCGGCGCAGGCTCGTCGCCGAAAGAGGCTTTTATGTGCATCTCATGACCTATGTAGCGGTGATCAGCGGACTGTTTCTTGTCAACCTGATTACCGGCAGCGGTCGCTGGTGGTTCATCTGGCCCGCACTCGGCTGGGGCATCGGTATTGCAGCGCATGGGCTCGCAACCTTCGGTCTTTTCGGATGGATGGGCCGCGATTGGGAAGATCGCCGACTCAAGGAACTGATTGACGAAGAGCACCAGCGACGCGTGTAGGCGGAGAGCTGTTCAAGGTGAGCAGTAGAACAGCTGCGCCGGAGGCATGTTCAGCGGCTGAAAACCGCGTCGCACTTTCGAGAAGACTCCGCGCAGGCTGTCGAGCACCAGCGGCGAGAATTGATAAACCAGAAACGCGCCGTCGGGCTGCAAAATGGCGTGCGTCGCGTTGACGACTGCGCTCCGGTCTCCTGGTGTCAACGTCGTGAACGGAATACCCGAGATCACGAAGTCGGCGCGGCCAAATCCGTGTCTTGCGAGGGCAGGCTCTACGTCGGCCGCTGATCCGGCGATGACCTGCAGCCGTGAATCGTGGATATGGTTTTGCAGAAAATGTACGAACTCCGGGTTGGTCTCGAACGCGATCAGTTTCGCATCAGGCCGCATGCGGGCCAGCATCGGGCGGGTAAACGTTCCCACACCCGGGCCATATTCGACGATCAGCCGCGCCCGGCGGAAATCGATCTGACTCAGCACCGTGCGGATCAGAAAGCGAGAGCTGGGGACGAATGAGCCGAGCATCCGTGGATGGCGCACGAAGTTGCGTGCGAACAGCGCGATCGGCGCCAAGGCGTCATTTTTCACCGGGAAGTCTCCTGAATATCTGTCAAGGCAGGCAAGCGCCATGCGAGCCGCATCCGCTAGTCTGCCATTGTGTGAGTGGATGAGTATTTCATAGCATGGCGCGCACCGCCTCGTGGCTCGAGCAGGATCTCGATGAACGTATCGTTCGCTGGGGCTGGACGCTCTGGATCGCCTGGGGCGTTATCGGCGGTGCCTTGTTCCTCGACGACATCAGGGCCGGGCAGGGCGCGCTGAGCCTGCTATTGGTGGCGCCATTTTGGGGCATATGGCTGTTATGGCCAATGTACCGCTGCGTGCGCGCATTGTGGCGCTGGCAGCACGATGGCGCATGGGGAGAGCCGAACAGAACCTACTACGAGTTCGATGGACGTCAGATACGCATCATGATGCAGGGCAATTCGATCTGGATCGTTGCCGACGATGTGTTCAGCGCACTGGGTCTGCACGGCCGACAACGCGATGCCGCGCGAGTGCGCGAGATTGCGGGGCGCGACGGACTTGTGCGCCCGCCCGGCTCACGGCTGCTGGCGTTTAGCGAAATCGGGATCAAGGCGTGGCTGGATCGCCGTACCGACGCCGTCGCACACAAGTTTTCACGCTGGCTCGACAAGCAGGTCATCGCGCCGTATCGCAAGCGTCAGGAGATATCCGGAGATGGCGGAGCAGAAAACCAGGCCGAGTGACGCCAGCGTCGATGCATTCCTGAATGCCATCGAAGACGAAACGAGGCGCCGCGATTGCCAGGCAATCGCGGCGATGATGGGGAAGGCGACGAAGAAAAAGCCGAAGCTATGGGGCGGCAATATGCTCGGCTACGGCGATCGCCATTACAAATACACGAGCGGCCATGAAGGGGACACTTTCATCGTCGGCTTCGCGCCGCGCAAGGCGAACATATCGCTGTACCTGACATGCAACCTGGACGAGCACGCAGCGTCGCTGGCAAAGCTCGGCAAGCACAAGCGGGGAGTCGGTTGTCTGTACATCAGTAAGTTGTCTGATGTCGATGTTGTTGTGTTGGAGCGGATGATCAAGGCATCGGTTACGGAGGCCGCGTAGCGCGCAAGCGTGGGGCGGAGCTGCTCTGCCTGGACGCGGGGCTGCGCTGCGGTACTCGCGCCAGCGGCGGGCCTGCGAACTCGCTCCCTGCGGTCGCTCAGACAGGCAGGCCCTTAAAGACCCCGCTGGCGCTCCGCTCCGTGACGACTTAGGCGGTGCGGCTGCGCCAGCCGCTGCTGCGCGTCGCTATCTCAACTACTGCGTAGCAGCTACCGCCGGCGGCTTTTCTTTCTGCGTCAACGGCCGCGCCGGCTCCTGCCTGAAATTAACGGTCAGCTGCGACGTCTTCGGATAACCGGAAGCATCGAGCGTGATGTTCCATTCGTCGGGATCGAAACCGACCAACGACGCGGTTCCGACCGTCGCGACCGGGACGCCCTCCGCATTGGTAAGCCGCTTCAGCTCGACCGAATCGTCACCGGTCTCAATGGTTCGCTCGGCGAACGGAACGCCGCGCTTCAGCAGGAATTCGCGCGCGGTGTTGCAGGGCGGGCATTTGCCGGCCGTGAAAAGCATGACAGGATAACTGGATGCCGCGCGCCGTACCTGATAGGGCAGCAGCGACTGCACCTGTTCGCCAATCTGCCGCAGATCG
>JBGSWY010000396.1:0-1707 GCA_041751715.1 Burkholderiaceae bacterium | reverse complement strand
ACGTTCGCACTCGCGCGGTTAGCCGGAAGCGCCGGACGGCGCGGCCGCGCCCCGCCACTTCTTCACCAGAGTCACCACCGCGACCCCGATCAGACCAGCCAGTATCCCCACGAGGCCGTCGAACAGCACGTTACCCAGCGTCGCCGTCGCGCCCGCGATGCCGTGCAGCGCCATCTCGGCGAAGTGATGCAGCGCCGGGATTCCGTGCGTGAGAATGCCGCCGCCGACCAGGAACATCGCGGCGGTGCCGGCGACCGATAAAGCCTTCATCAGCCACGGTGCCGCGACCAATATCGCCCGGCCGACGGACTGCAGTGCCGTGGACGCCGATCGCGTGAGCGCAAGCCCGCCATCGTCCAGTTTGACGATTCCCGCCACCAGCCCGTAGACGCCCACTGTCATCAGCAGCGATATGCCAATCAGCACGCCGATCCGAGTGCTCAGTGACGCGGCGGCCACAGCGCCCAGCGTGATTACGACAATTTCTGCCGAGAGGATGAAGTCGGTACGGATTGCGCCCTTGATCTTGTCCCGTTCCAGCGCCACGAGGTCCACGCTCGGGTCGGTGAGCGCGCGGCTGAGCTCTGCGCGATGCGCCTCGTCGCGCCCGGAGTGCAGGAACGTATGCGCCAGCTTTTCGGCGCCTTCGTAACAGAGAAACAGGCCACCGACGATCAGCAGCGGCGTGATGGCCCAAGGTGCGAACGCGCTGATGGCGAGTGCCGCTGGAACCAGGATCGCCTTGTTGAGCAGTGAACCCTTGGCGACTGCCCACACCACCGGCAGCTCGCGGTCGGGGCGCACGCCGCTCACTTGCTGCGCGTTCAGCGCCAGGTCGTCGCCGAGCACGCCGGCCGTCTTCTTGGTCGCAACTTTGGTCAGGGTAGCGACGTCATCCAGCACGCTGGCGATGTCGTCGAGCAGGGCGAGAAGGCTGGTAGCCATGGAGCTCGGATGGAAGTCGACGCACGACCATAGCGCAGTGCGCTACTTACTCAAAGGCGCGCGGCACGTCAGTCCCCTTTACAGAGATAGGGTCCGGTCATGAGCGGACGATTGCAATTGCAAGCCTGATCGGACCTGGCTGCAGCAAGAAACCATTTCTCAAACAACCTAAAGCCAGCGCGCCCGGCGAAAGCGCCACGCAAGAAATCCTGCTGTGCCCCCCATCAAGGCCAGCGCAGCAGGATATCCCCACGGCTCTTTAAGCTCCGGCATGAACTCGAAATTTATCCCCCAGACGCCTGCCAGCGCGGTGACCGCGGCGAAGATGGCTGCCCAAGCCGCGAGGCGCTTCGAGATATCCGTCTGATCGATTGTCACCATTGATAGATTGACGGTCATCGCCGTACCAATCGAGTCGCGAAGCCCTTCAAGCGCGCGCATCGCGCGATACATGTACTCATAAACATCGCGGAAATAGTTGTTCATTCCAGCCACGGCTCGTGGCACCCTGCCGCCATGCAACTTGCTGGCTGCGTCGTAAAGGGGTGCTACTGCATGCCGCATCTCGGTCACTTGCTGCTTGAGCGCATATAGCCGCTCGAGCGTCTCGCGTTGTGTTCTGCGGCCGAAAATAAGCGGTTCAATTTCGTCGAACTCTGCTTCCATTTTGTCGATCACCGGAAAGAATCGGTCGATGACGTATTCGAGCACGGCAAAAAATACAGCGCCGGGCCCGAGTTCAAGGAGTTCGGGCTCGCGCTC
>JBGSWY010000395.1:0-2377 GCA_041751715.1 Burkholderiaceae bacterium | reverse complement strand
GTGCGGTTCTGGATCATCACGATGATGCTGGTGCTGGTCGGGCTTTCGACGCTAAAGATCAGATGAGCGATTCGATGACCGATCGTGCGCCCGTTCTCGCGCTTGTACTTGGCCTCGGCGACAGCGGCTTTGCGATGGCGCGTCATTTGGCGTCGCGCGCGTACGCGGTACGGGTGGCTGACACGCGCAGCGAACCACCACACCTGGCCGCGATGCGGGCCGAGCTGCCGCAGGTCGAGTTCATCGCTGGCGAGTTTTCATTGCCGTTGCTCGATAATGTGCAGCTGCTGGCGCTAAGCCCCGGCCTGTCGCCCACACGATCCGCGGCCAAGCTCCTCGTCACGGCGGCCGCAAAGCGCAAGATCGAGGTGGTCGGCGAAATCGAACTGTTCGCGCGCGAGCTGGCGCGGCTGAAATCCGAGGTTGGTTACGCGCCGCAGGTCATCGGCGTGACCGGCACCAATGGCAAAACGACCACGGTCCGGCTTGCCGGGCTGATCATCGCAGCGGCCAACAAGCGCGTAGAAGTGGCCGGCAACATTTCTCCCGCAGCGCTCGACTCGCTGCGCGCACGGCTGGCCGAAGATGATCTGCCCGATGTATGGGTGCTTGAGCTTTCGAGCTTTCAGCTCGCAACCACGCGCTCGCTCCAGTGTGACGCGGCCGCGGTGCTCAACATCACCGAAGATCATCTTGACTGGCACGACTCGCTAGAGGAGTACGTCGCTGCCAAGTCACGCGTTTTCGCGCCCAGGACCACGCAGGTGCTCAATCGCGACGACCCGCGCGTCGCGGCAATGGCGCGCAAGAATGCCGAGGTCATCACGTTCGGCGCCGGCGCGCCGCCAGCCGGCGACTCATATGGAATCGTGGTCGATCACGGTATCGCCTGGCTCACGTGGGCTGAAGATCTCGCCGTGCCGTCGCGCCGAAAAAAAACGGCCGAGCAGCCAGCGCCACCTGCGCTTCCTGAACCGCCGCAGCTGCTGATGCACCGCCTGATGCCGGCCGATGCGCTGGCGGTGCGCGGCCGGCATAACGCAGGCAACGCGCTGGCGGCCCTGGCGCTGGCGCGTGCGATCGGCTGTGCCCTGGCCCCGATGATGCATGCGCTGCGCCGTTATCGTGGTGAACCGCATCGCCTGCAGTTGATCGCAACGCACGACGGCGTCGAGTATTACGACGACAGCAAGGGCACCAATGTCGGCGCGGCCATTGCTGCGCTCGAAGGTCTAGGCGCGGTAGGCAAGAAGCTCGTCATCATTCTTGGCGGCGATGGCAAGGGGCAGAACTTTGCACCGCTGGCGGCGCCGCTTGCCCGCCATGCGCGCGCGGTAGTGCTGATCGGGCGCGATGCGCCGCTGATCCGCGCCGCGCTCGAACGTGCTCAGTTGCCCGAAACAGCCGGCTTGCAGCTCCTCGATGCGCAAACGCTCGAGCGGGCTGTCAGCGTCGCCACCGAGCATGCACAACATGGCGATGCGGTGCTGCTGTCACCTGCATGCGCGAGCTTCGATATGTTCTGCAATTATGCGCACCGCGGCGAGATGTTCGCGTTGGCGGTGCGCGAAGTGGCGGCGCCAGCGGGGCAGCCATGTTGAGTGGGTTGTTCAGCCTGCTTGGCCGCACCCGATCCGATCGGCGCGAGTTCGGTGCGGGGTCTGCGTTCGCGTTCGCCGGCTCATTGACTGGCTTGAGCGGCGTTCCGCTGGCATCGAGCCGTCCCAGCTCGCTGCCTGCAGTCGACCGGCCGTTGATCGGCGTAGTGCTGGCGCTGATCCTGATCGGCACCGTGATGGTGTACTCGGCGTCGATCTCGCTGGCCGATTCGCCGCGCTACAACGTCGCCCCAACGTTTTTCCTGTTTCGGCACTTGCTGGCGCTCGGCATTGCGTTTTGCGCAGCCGCAATTGCGTTTCAGATACCGATCGGCGTGTGGCAGCGGCTGGCGCCACTCGTGTTCGTCGGGGCGTTTGCGCTGCTAGTGATCGTGCTGATCCCCGGCATCGGCAAGGGTGTGAACGGCGCAAAGCGCTGGATACCACTCGGCTTCCTCAATCTGCAGCCGGCAGAATTGATGAAGGTCGCGTGCGTGCTGTACGCGGCCAACTTCACCGTGCGCAAGCAGGACTACATGAACCACTTCGCAAAGGGGTTCCTGCCGATGGCGTTCGTGATGGGCGCGATCGGCGTTGCACTGTTGTTGCAACCGGACCTTGGCGGGTTCGGGGTGATCGTCGCTATCAGCATGGGCATCCTGTTTCTCGGCGGGGTCAACGGCCGGCTGTTCATCGGCATCACCGCTGCACTGACATCGGTGTTCGTGATGGTCATCTGGCTCTCGCCCTGGCGGCGCGAGCGCATCTTCGCGTACCTG
>JBGSWY010000394.1:0-3742 GCA_041751715.1 Burkholderiaceae bacterium | reverse complement strand
GGACTATCTGCTGAGCGACTCGCTGCGCTACCTGGATGAGCTCGGCCTGAAGCCGCAGCGAGTATTCGCCTCGACGGGCATGCAGGCGCAATACGAGGCGATCCGTTGCGGGCTCGGTGTCGGCATGCTCGCGCGCTACCTGCTGGCTCCCGATTGCCCGCTGGTCAGAGTGCTGCCGGCGGAGCTGTGGATCGATCGGGTGCTATGGCTGGCGGCGCCGGTCGACATGTTCGCGCTGCGCCGGGTGCGCGTCGTGTGGGATTTTCTGCGCGGCATCGCTGCCGCGGAGCCGGAGTTGTTCGGACCGGAGAATCGATAGGCCGGCATACGAACTTGGACCCCCGCCTGCGCGGGGGTGACGCATGCGTTTTCCGATCGCTGCGAGGCTACGCCTCTTGCTCTCGGACGGATGCGTCACTTTCCGATGCAGAACCGGCTGAAGATCACGCCCAGCAGATCGTCGGCCGAGACCTCGCCGGTGATCTCGCCGATCGCGTTGCCGGCGAGCCTCAGCTCCTCGGCCAGCAGGTCGAGTTGCGCATCGCTTTGAGCGGCATGTTCGACAGCGCGCGCCAGATGATCGCGCGCACGATGCAGCGCCTGCAAATGCCGTTCGCGCGCCAGGATCAGCGATTCACCCGATGTCTCGTGTTCCCAGCCCGCCACGCGCTTGAGTTCGCCGCGCAGCAGCTCGACACCAGCGCCGGTCTTCGCCGACAGATAAACGCGCTCGCCTTGAACGCGCGACGCGCCATCGATCAAGTCGATCTTGTTGATGACGGTAATCAGCGGCACCGCGCGGCTGATGCGCTCGCTGACCTTTTGCAACACTGTCGAGTCGTCTTCCGGTCGTGTGGCATCGACAATGTGCAGCACCGCATCGGCGCGCTCGATCTCGGCCAGGGTGCGCGCGATTCCCAACTGCTCGACTTCGTCGGCCGCCTCACGCAAACCGGCCGTGTCGACAACATTTAATGGAATGCCGTCGACCTCGATCTGCTGCGCAATCCGGTCGCGGGTCGTGCCGGGAACCGCGGTGACGATCGCCACATCGGCGCCGGCCAGGGCGTTCAGCAGGCTTGACTTGCCCACGTTGGGCGCGCCGACCAGCGCAACGTTCAAGCCGTCGCGCAGCAATGCCCCCTGTCTCGCCTGCTTCAGCAATTGCTGCAGATCGTCGCGAATGCGCGCGAGCCGTCCCGCGGCATCGGCCCGGTGCAGAAAGTCGAGCTCTTCTTCCGGAAAATCGAGTGTGGCTTCGACCAGCATGCGCAACTGCGTGAGCGCCGCTGTCAGCGCATGCGCGCGGCCGGAAAATTCGCCTGCCAGCGAACGCACCGCCGCGCGCGCTGCGATCTCGGTTGAAGCATCGATCAGATCAGCCACCGCCTCGGCTTGGGCCAGGTCGAGCCGGTCGTTCAGGAATGCGCGCCGCGTGAACTCCCCCGGCTCGGCGATCCGCAACCCGATTGCGCGGCCCGCTTGCAAACAGCGCGCGACCAGCATGCGCAGCACCACCGGCCCGCCGTGGCCTTGCATCTCGAGCACTTGCTCACCGGTGTAGGAATGCGGCGCCGGAAAATAAAGTGCAATGCCCTGGTCGATCTCGGCGTTCTCATCGGTCAGGAATTTGGCGTACAAAGCGTGGCGCGGAACGAGTTTGCCGGCACCCGGACCGAGCACGCCGTCGATCACCGGCGCGATATCCGAGCCCGAGACGCGAACGATGCCGATGCCACCGCGGCCCGGTCCGGTCGCAATGGCAACGATGGGATCATCGGCCGCGAGCTTGCTCATCACGCGCGGCAGTTTACGGTTGACGCTTGGTGCAAACGAAAGCCTGGTGCTGATGCCTGAAGAAGATCCACTGATCAAGTACGGCGCACCGCTGGCCGCGGTGCTGATCGCTGTCGTGCTGTCGATCATGATTGCCGCGATGATGGCGGGCCAGCTTGAAGGCAGCTATGAAAGGCGGGCGCTGGTGTACACCGGCTTCGTGCTGTGGGTCCTGGTCGGCGCGGCGGTGATGTTCGTGCTGGCGCATCGCGGCGAGAGCGGCCGCCTGTCGGTCAGCCGCGTGTTGCTATGGACCGCCACCCTCTGGCTCTGGCCACTGTTCACGCTGCTGCTGGTTCGAAGCAGAAGTCAGCGCGATAGGAATCCGCCGCGCTAGCCGGGACGCTTCGCGTTGGCAATCTGCTTCGTCACATACCACTGCTGCGCAATCGACAGGATGTTGTTGGTCAGCCAATAGAGCACCAGACCCGCCGGAAAGAAGAAAAACATCACGCCGAAGATCAACGGCATGAACATCATGACCTTGGCCTGGATCGGATCGGGCGGGGTCGGATTCAGTTTGTACTGAATCCACATCGTCGCCATCATCAGAAGCGGCAGGATCAACCACCCATCAGGCGTCGCCAGGTCATCGACCCACAGGATCCATGGCGCGTTGCGCGTTTCAACGCTGGCCAGCAGCACCCAGTAGAGCGCGATGAACACGGGAATCTGCACCAGGATCGGCAGACACCCGCCGAGCGGATTGATCTTCTCCGTCTTGTACAGCTCCATCATCTCGACGTTCATCTTCTGCTTGTCTTCGCCATATTGCTCGCGGATCTTCATCATCCGCGGCGTCAGTTCCTTCATCTTGGCCATCGACTTGTAGCCGGCAGCCGACAGCGGATAAAACGCCGCCTTGATCAACACCGTCAGCAGCACGATCGCCCAGCCCCAGTTGCCGACGAGGCCGTGCAGGAATGCGAGCAGCCAGTAAATCGGCTTTGCAAGAAATGTCAGCCAGCCGTAGTCAACCACCAGATCGAGGCCGGGCGCAATCGCGGCCAGCGCTTCCTGGTCCTGCGGCCCGACGTATAGCGTCGACTGCGAGCTGACTGACGCGCCTGCCGCCAGCGTCGGCAACGCAACGATGCTGCCGATCGAGTACAGATTCTTGTCGACCGTGCGCGCGTAGTACTCGCGGTTGACGCCCGAGGGCGGCACCCACGCGGAAACGAAGTAGTGCTGGATCATGCCGATCCAGCCGTTATCCGCGGCCTTCGGCAATTGCGGCTTGCTCTTCTCAATATCCGAAAAATCGACCTTGCGAAACTTCTCCTGCTCGGTGAAATACGCTGGCCCGGTGTAGACGTAGTACAGTGCCGACTCGCCGTCGGGCTTGTTGCCGTCGCGCGTGAGCTGCATATAAACCGACGGCGACAGCGGCTTGTCGGTCAGATTGACGATCTCGTGCCTGACTTCGGCGGCGTAGCGGCCGCGATGAAACGTGTACGTCTTGTTTACGCGCACTCCGCCGCTCTCGGCGCTAAAGCGGACATCGACACTGTCCTGCCCGGGCTCGAGCCGGGTCGGCCCGCCGTCCAACTTAAATGGTGTGCGGTGATTCGGAAAATCGCCGCCGATGACACCGCTTTGCGCTACGTACACACGATTGGGGCTGACATCGAGCAGCACTGTGGTGGCATTCGGATCGTTCCTTTTACCGGTGACTAGACCGACGACTCCGCTCGCAGTCCAGTCGGGCGACACCGGTTGCGCCAGCAGCTCCACCCTCGATACGACAGCGCCCAGCGGGTCGATCGATGCGCGCATTAAGTCGGTTTGTACAACGACCGGCGCCTGTGCTTTGCCGGTCGCGGGCAGCGCGTCGACCGCCGCCGGCGGCGATGGCACTGCCGCGGGCTTCGACGCCTGCGGTACAGCAGCGCTGGAGGGTGCGGTC
>JBGSWY010000393.1:0-4476 GCA_041751715.1 Burkholderiaceae bacterium | reverse complement strand
GAAGGTTGCGTTCCTGACGCAGGTGAAGCTGGAACTCGCGCTGGACAACGTCGAGTGTGTGCATGCAAGAGTGGAAACGCTGCCACCGGTACCGGCGTTCGAACTGGTCGTTGCTCGGGCGTTCGGCTCGCTGGCTGAGTTGGTTCAACTGACGCGGCACGTACTTGCGGCAGGAGGCTGGTGGTGCGCGATGAAGGGCGCGCTGCCGGGCGTGGAGCTGGAAGAACTGAAGCGCTCGATGCCGCATGTGCACGTGGCACGCGTTGTCAGGCTCCAGGTGCCAGGTCTCGATGCGGAACGCCATTTGATCGTGATGCAGGTCGCGGGCGCAATTTAAGTGGCGCGCATCTTCTGCATCGCCAACCAGAAGGGCGGCGTCGGCAAGACCACGACCGCGGTCAATCTCGCTGCGGGAATCGCGGCGCATGGCAAGCGAGTGCTGCTGGTCGATCTCGATCCGCAGGGTAATGCGACGATGGGCAGCGGAATCGACAAGCGCACTCTGGCCGCTAGCGTCTACCAGGTGCTGCTCGGCATGGCCGATGTGTCGAACGCGCAGCAGCATGCGGAGCACGGTGGGTACGATGTGCTGGGCGCGAATCGCGAACTGGCGGGCGCCGAAATCGAACTGGTCGATTTCGATCAGCGCGAGACGCGGCTTAAAGACGCACTGGGCGCGGTCGACGATCGGTACGACTTCATCCTTATCGATTGCCCCCCGTCGCTGTCGCTGCTGACGCTAAATGGGCTCTGCGCTGCGCACGGCGTGATCATTCCGATGCAGTGCGAGTATTTCGCACTCGAAGGGCTGGCGGATCTGGTGAACACCATTCAGCGAGTCGCCAGCCATCTGAATCCCGATCTGCGCATCATCGGGTTGCTTCGCGTGATGTTCGACCCGCGCATGACCCTGCAGCAGCAGGTGTCCGAGCAACTGGTCGCCAAGTTCGGCGGCAAGGTGTTCGACACGATCATTCCGCGCAATGTGCGGCTGGCCGAAGCGCCGAGTTACGGAATTCCGGGCGTTGCCTACGATCGCGCTTCGAAAGGCGCGCAGGCGTACATCACGTTCGGAGCCGAGATGATCGAACGGGTGCAGACAATGGATCACGCGAGCTGATGTTCGATCCGGCATCGATCTCGTCTTCATTGCGCCGAACCGCAGATGCGCTGGCGGCGCGTATCGAAGATGCGGCGCTGGCGGTGGCGCAGCCGAGCCAGCAGAGCTACTACGACGGCTGGCTGCTGCGCTATTCGCCCGGCAAGGCCAGACGCGCACGCTCGGTCAATGCGATTGGCGCTGGCATCTTGCCTCTGCCGGAGAAGCTCGCGCATTGCATCGACTTTTACACGCATCGGCGCCTGCCATGCCTGTTTCGTGTCACGCCGTTTTCGCAGCCGGCCGGTCTGGATGACGAACTCGCCGCCGCAGGCTTCGGCGCCTACGGCGACACACGTGTGATGAAGCTCGCGCTTGCGGAGACAACCTTCGCTGTACCGCCCTCGGCGGCACGATCGATCAGCGCCGAGCAGTTCGCCACAGCGTTCGGCGCGCTGCACGAGCTTGACACCGAAAAGACGCGGGCAGAGCGCGAGCGCTACACGCGGTCGGCAGCGCATGGGGTCTTTGTAGCGCAGTTCGACGGCGATGCGCCGATCGCTTGCGGCAGTGTTGCCATCGATGGAAAGCTCGCTGGGATATTCGGCATGGTCACGGCAACGTGTCAGCGCAGGCGTGGCATCGCCACGTCGTTGCTCGCGCAACTGCTGGACGAGGCACGTGCGGCCGGCGCTCAAACCGCGTATTTGCAGGTCGATGCGGGTAAGACGGCGGCGCGCCGCACGTACTCGAAGTTCGGCTTCGACGACTGATACGCGTACTGGTACCGCGCGAGGTCGGAGACGGAGGCCAATCAATGAAACGCGCTTGTGGGAACAACGCATGAAACGCCATAAGGGATTGGGGCGAGGACTCGACGCGTTGCTGGGCGACGAAAGCGCGCTGGCGATTTCGGTTCCGAGCATGCTGCCGCTCGCGCGGCTGCGGCCCGGCAAGTATCAACCGCGCACGAAGATGAATGCGGAATCGCTGCGCGAGCTGGCGGAGTCGATCCGCGCGCAAGGCGTCATTCAGCCGATCCTCGTGCGTCTGGTGGGTGACGATCAGGGCGACTACGAAATCATCGCCGGTGAGCGCCGCGTGCGCGCCGCTGCCATCGCCGGGCTGGACGAAGTGCCGGTCGTCATCAGACAGGTGCCGGATAACGCGGCGCTCGCCATCGCGCTGATCGAGAACATTCAGCGCGAAGACCTGAATCCGCTCGAGGAAGCGCACGGCGTCCAGCGATTGATTCGAGAATTTCAATTCACGCACGAGCAGGCTGCGCAGGCCATCGGCCGCTCGCGCAGCGCGACCTCCAATTTGCTGCGGCTCGTGAATCTCGCGGCGCCGGTGCAGGAGTTGATGATGGATGGGCAGCTCGATATGGGGCACGCCCGCGCGTTGCTGGTTCTGGGGGCGGCTCAACAGATCCAGCTTGCCAACCGGATTGCCGCCGAGCAGTTGTCAGTGCGGGCGACCGAGGCGCTCGTGGCGCGCGGCGGTGCAGTAAAGACGCGCAGGGCGACGAAGAAAATGTCGAGCCGCAGTCGGGACATTGTTCGGCTCGAAGAAGAACTGGCGGATGCACTTGGCGCGGTTGTCCGCCTGCACTCCGGCCCGCGCGGCAAGGGCGAGCTGACGATTCAGTTTTCGAGCCTGGACCAGCTCGAAGGTATCGTCGCGCGGCTCAAGCGCTGACCAGGCATCGTCGCGCTGCGCTCTTTGACCCGCGCTTTCGCGCCGAAGTACAATGCGCAGCTTTTTTTATTTCGCGGCCGCTTGAAATCCCTTTCGGTCACCTATTTCACTGAGCGATGTCTCTCGCACTCAGCCCGCCGATTCGCACAGTCCTCAGGTGGCAGTTGCTCGCGACCGCGTTCGCGATCGCTGTTCTGGGTTGGTATGGCGGCGGCCATGGCGCCATCTCCGCGGCACTGGGCGGCGCGATCAGCATCACCGCCGGATTGGCGGCGGCATGGGTCGCGCTGCGCAAGCCGATGTCCGATGCAGCGACTGCGGTCATGAGCGCGCTGGTGGCAGAGGGGCTGAAGGTCGTGTTGATCGTCGCCGGCCTGGTAGCGGTGTTTGTTTTGTATGAGAACGTCGTCGCGATCGGACTGATCGCGACCTTTGCCGTCACGACGATCCTTTTCTCGATGGCTTTCTTCGTCCGAGACAACTAGTGGCAACAGAACAACTGACCCCGTCGTCCTACATCGCACATCATCTGACGTTCAACGCGTCGGGTGAAGGCTTCTGGACCTTGCACTGGGACACGATCGGGGTATCGGTGCTGCTCGGCGTGCTGGTGCTCGGCTTTCTGCGTTGGGTGGTCAGCGGTGCGACGTCCGGCGTTCCAGGACGTCGCCAGGCGTTTGTCGAATTGATTCTGGATTTTGTCGACAATCAGGTCAAAGGCATCTATCACGGCGAGTCGCACCGTTTCGTCGCCGCCACCGCGCTTACCGTGGTGTTGTGGGTCTTTTTCATGAACGCGATGGATTTCCTGCCGGTCGATTTGATGGCGGCATTTCACCATCACGTCCTAGGGCAGGAATACTTCCGCAACGTGCCGACGGCCGATGTAAACACCACGTTCGCGCTGGCGCTGTCGGTGTGGCTGCTGATGATCTACTTTTCGATCGCCGTCAAGGGTTTCGGCGGCTGGATGCATGAGCTGTTCTGCACACCGTTCGGCAAGAATCCGCTGCTATGGATTCCAAACCTTCTTTTCAATCTGGTTGAGCTGATATCGCGGCCGCTGTCGCACTCGCTGCGGCTGTTCGGCAACATGTATGCGGGCGAGATCATCTTCCTGCTGCTATGGACGATGGCGGCGGCTGGACTGGTGGGCACAGTGGCGTCGATCGTGCTCGCGCTCGGCTGGTCGATCTTTCACATTCTGATCGTTACGTTGCAGGCTTACATCTTCATGATGTTGACCATCGTCTACATCGCGATCGCACACGAACACCATTGATTTTCAAACTAAGGACGATATCCATGGAAAAGCTTCAAATGCTGGCAATGATTCAGGCCTACACCAGCATCGGCATCGGCTTGATGATCGGTCTCGGAGCGCTCGGCGCGTGCGTCGGCGTCGGCATCATGTGCAGCCGCTTCCTCGAGGGTGCCGCGCGTCAGCCGGAATTGATGCCGCAGTTGCAGGTCAAGGTGTTCCTGCTGCTCGGCTTGATCGACGCGTCGTTCATCATCGGCGTCGGACTGGCGATGTTCTTCGCGTTCGCCAATCCGTTGTTGACGGTCATTAACTGATCAGCGTCGACGATGAATCTCAACCTGACCCTGATTGCGCAGGCGATCACGTTCGCGCTGTTCATCTGGTTCTGCGCCAGGTTTATCTGGCCTCCGCT
>JBGSWY010000392.1:0-6811 GCA_041751715.1 Burkholderiaceae bacterium | reverse complement strand
CTCCCGCGCCGAATCCGGCACCGACGTCACTCTGCACTTGCGCGAAGGCGAAGACGAGTTTTTATCGGCATCGAAACTGAAATCTGTGATCACACGCTACTCGGATCACATTTCATTGCCCATCCGCATGCGCAAGGAAGTATGGGACAAGGACAAGAGCGAGTATCGGCAAACCGACGAGCTGGAAACGATCAATCAGGCGAGCGCGCTTTGGGCGCGTGCGAAGTCGGACATCACCGACGATCAGTATCGCCAGTTCTACAAGCATGTCTCGCACGACTTCGGCGACCCTCTCGCGTGGACGCATAACCGGGTCGAAGGCCGCAGCGAATACATCCAGCTGCTGTATGTGCCCGAGCGCGCGCCGTTCGACTTGTGGGATCGCCAGCAGCGGCACGGCCTGAAGCTGTACGTCAAACGCGTGTTCATCATGGAGGATGCCGGCGATCTGCTGCCGCCGTACCTGCGCTTCGTGCGCGGTGTGATCGATTCGTCCGATCTGCCGTTGAATGTCTCGCGCGAAATCCTGCAGCAAAGCCGTGATGTCAAGGCTATTCGCGAAGGATCGACCAAGCGCGTGCTCGGCATGCTGGAAGACCTGGCCGAGAACCAGAAGGAAAAGTACGCAACGTTCTGGAAGGAGTTCGGCCAGGTGCTGAAGGAAGGCACCGGCGAGGACAGTGCGAATCGCGAGCGCATCGCGAAGCTGCTGCGATTTGCGTCAACCGCCAGTGACGAACAGGGTGTATCGCTCGCCGACTACGTCGCCCGCATGAAGGACGGCCAAAAGGCGATCTACTACGTCACCGCCGATTCGCTGGAAGCGGGCAAGGCGAGCCCGCATCTGGAGATCTTCCGGCGCAAGGAAGTCGAAGTGCTGATCCTGACCGATCGGGTGGACGAGTGGATGCTGTCTTTCCTTAACGAGTTCGACGGCAAGGAGCTGGCATCGGTCGCCAAGGGAAATCTCGATCTTGGCGAACTGGCCGATGCGGAGGAAAAGGAGGAGCAGCGCAAGGCGGTCGAGCAAAGCAAGGATCTGGTCGCAGCGGTGAAGGCCGCCCTTGGCGATCGGGTCAAAGACGTGCGCGTGACGCTGCGCCTGACCGATTCACCGGCCTGTGTGGTCGCCGACGAAGATGCCATGAGCCAGCATCTGCAGCGCTTGCTGAAGTCGGCTGGGCAGAACGCGCCGGCGGCGAAGCCGATTCTGGAACTGAATCCGCATCACCCGCTGGTGCAGCGCCTTAAACCTGACGACCCAGGATTGCCTGAGTGGTCGGCACTGCTGCTCGATCAGGCGGTGCTGGCTGAATGCGGACAACTCGATAACCCGGCGGATTTCGTCAGGCGCCTGAACAACATGCTGTTGAATGCGGGGAACTGAATGCACGCAGCCTTCGCTGCGTGGATTTCCCCCCGTCCTCGACCGCAACATCGAGCGCCTGATTCTCGGCAGCTTTCCCTCCGAAGCGTCGCTTGCCGCCAAGGAGTACTACGCCCATCCACGCAACCAGTTCTGGCGGTTGCTTTCGGATATGTTCGGCGAGCCGCTGTTTGCGCTGCCGTATCGACAACGCCTGCAGAGCGTAATGGCGCACAAGCTTGGCATCTGGGATGTGTTGCAGGCGTGCGACCGCGAGGGTAGCGGGGATGCGTCGATTCGCAACCAGAAGGTCAACCGGTTCAAGCGGCTGCACCGCCTGGCGCCGCGCCTAAGGGCCGTCGCCTTCAACGGGCAGACCGCTGGACGCTACGCCGGCGAGTTTGCCGCCGCCGGTTTCCGGACCACGGTTCTACCGTCTTCGAGCCCGGCCCATGCAGGCCGTTCGTATGAGCAGAAACTTGCCGCCTGGTGGGCGTGGTGGGCCGTTCCGGCGCCTGAAGCCGCCTGCCACCCCGCCGATAAGACGATGCAGGGTTCAAATTAGGGCCGAATGAGCCGCAATTACCGCGCCCGCCAAACCGGGTTAATCGGCTAATCTTTCGACCCTCGGGCCCGGCCGTCGTGCCATTTTGATCCGTTAACTTGTGAGCGCTATTCCAACCACCGCGAGCACGTCTGGCCGCGCCAGTCGCACGACCGTGCATCGTGTGATCGGCGAGATGCGCAAGACTGTGCGCAATCAGTTCGACCCGTTGTTGCCCGAGGCAGCGCGCGAAGCAATTCAGGCAATCGACGCCGATGACAACGCATCCGCGACGCTCAAAAAATCAGCGCGTCGCCTGCTGGTCGATCAGCGCGAATTCTCCAATTCGTTTTTTGCCGCCGTCGATAGCCATATCGATGCCGCGATCGGTGAACTGTTCGATGGTGGCAAGGAAAAACCGGCCGCTGCCGGCGGCAGCAGTGCCTTGAGCCTGTCCCTCGTTGAATATGACGAGATGGAAGAAGCGATGGTGATCGATCGCTTTTCATCCCGCATTCGCAATGCCGCGGACGCCTCGTTTACACCGCTGACGCAACGGCTTGCCAAGGCGTTGCAGATTCCCGGACTGGGTGACCGCGAAAATCCGTTTCATCCGGTGCGGTTTTGCCGCGCACTGGGCGATGCGATCGACAAGCTTGGATTCAAGGGCGATCAGCGGCATGCAGTGCTGAAAGCGTTCGATGTCAGCCTGCTGAAGCCGCTGATCGCCGTGTACACCGCGTTGAACGATGATCTCGAAGGCAAGGGCGTACAGGAAGGAACGAGTTCGTCTTCCTTCAGGAACACCGTCGCCGGCTTTCGTAACACGATGGTTGGCAGTGGCAGTGGCAGTGGTGGTGGTGGCGGCCGCACCACGCAGGGTGGCCGCGCGCCTGGGGCGATTACCGGCGCGACCGCTGAGCAGTTGCTGAGCGCGCTCTACCAGCGCATGCAGGTACCTACGGTGCCCGGCGGCGGTGCGATGCCGATGTCATCGATGCCGCATACGCAGATGCCTGCGACGCCGATGTTCGATCGGGTCGAACCGGCGACCGGTGCCTCGATGATGTCGCCCGGCTTCGTCGTCACCGGCGCGGCGTCAGTGCCGATTGCGCCGGGCACGCCGGTGCAGTTCGCGGCGATCGATCCCGGCCTGCTGGCATCGATCAACGAAGTGCAGCGCCTGAACGCACTGGCCACGATGGCCGGCAAGAGCGGCGCTGCAGCGGCGATGATCAGCGAGCGTGACGAAGCGCATCTGCGTACGCACGTGGCCGAGAAAGCGACCAAGCAGATCGACAAGCTGACGATCGAGCTGGTCGGCATGCTGTTCGATCGCATTCACCAGGACAAGCATCTTCCGGCGGAGATCAAGACTGCGTTATCGCGTCTGCAGTTTCCGATCATGAAGGTGGCGCTGGCCGATTCGGACCTGTTCGTCTCTCCGGTGCAGCCGGCGCGGCGTTTGATGGATCGCATTGCCGGCACCGGCATTGGCTGGCGTCCCGAGGGCGAGGAAAACGCGCGCTATCTGACCGAAGTGAACCGCGCGGTCAACACGGTGGTCGTTGCGATCAACGAAGGGCCGCCGATTTTCGAGAAAGCGCTGAACGAATTCGAGGTGTACCTGGCCGAAGAGCGGGTGCGCGACGACGATCCGGTGACGCGCGCCAAACGCGCCCTCGAGGAAGCCGAGACGCGCGAGATCATGGCGATTAACGCCGCGATCGGCATTCGGCGCGTGTTCGAAGGTGTGCAGATCGAATCGTATCTGCGGGACTTTCTGCTCGAGACCTGGGTCAAGGTATTGGTGGCCGCGACGCTGCGCGAGCGCACGCAGCCGGAGTTCTCAAAGAAGTTTCGCGACATCGTTTCAGATCTGGTGTGGAGTGTGCAACCCAAGATCGATCCGGATGAGCGCAAGCGTCTGGTGAAAACGATTCCTGCGGTGCTCAGTACCGTGCGCGAAGGCCTGCAGTTGATCGAGTTTTCACCGGCGCAGTCGCAGGAGTTCTTTTCGCGGTTGATGGCGTCGCACGCGCAGGCTGTCAAGGCGCTCGAAGTTGCCTATGGCACCGGCGCGCCGCTGGATCCCGCGGCGTTCAAGCGCAAGCTCGACGAGGTGAAGATCGTCGAGCCGCCGCCGATGGTTGAAAACGAACCCGAGCAGCACCTGACGATTACGCCCGAAGTTGTGCGCAGCGCAGTGGCCGCCAACCACGCGGAAGTCAACTTGCTCGAAGCGCCGCTGACGGTACAGCCGGAGGAGATGATCCCGATCGAGAAACTGTCGGACCAGGATATCGACGCAATGATCGACAGCTGGCAGCGCGGCACTTGGTTCGACCTCTGGACCGGCGAGCAGACCGAGCGCGTGCGGCTGCGCTGGATCAGTCCGCGCCGCAACTTCTACCTGTTCACTTCGGCGGAGACCGGCAAGGCGCATAGCCTGTCGCCGCTGATATTGCGCGGCTACGTGCGCGCCGGGCGCCTGCGGACGGCAGAGCGGGCGCCGCTGTTCGAGCGCATGGTCGGCGACATGATGCATGATCTGCAGGGCGAGGGCGTAGCGGCATAGTGCGACTCCGCACCGATCCGGTGACGTTGTCCGAAGAAGATGGCATTCGCTATCTGCACTTCGGAACCGAATGGATTCAAGGCGGGATGCGCATTGCGCAGCCGTTCGCACTCGAGCTCGAATATCAAAGACTGCTGATGGCGGTCGGGCTGTTCCTGCCGCAACCGCAACGGATCGTGCAACTGGGGCTTGGCGCGGGTGCGCTGACAAAGTTTTGCTGGCGCCACGTTCCGAGCGCCCGCATCGTCGCAGTCGAACTGAGTGTCGACGTGATCGATGCGGCACGCGCATGGTTTAGCCTGCCGGAGGATGACGACCGGCTGAGCGTGGTCAACGCCGACGCCAAGGCGTTCATCAGCCGCCCGTGGCAGCGCGCGGCCGCGGATTGGCTGCAAGTCGATCTGTACGATGCAAAGGCCCGTGGACCGGTATACGACGACGTCGCTTTTTACCGCGCGTGCCGCAAGGTGCTGCGATCGCCCGGTGTGGTGTCGTTCAACCTGTTCGGCCGGAAGTTCGACCCGAGCCTTGCTGCCATCGCATCGGCGTTTGACGATCGCGCGTTGGTGCTGCCTGAAGTCGACGCCGGCAACCGCGTCGTCCTGGCCTTCGTCGGGCCGCCGCTCGTTGTGACGTTTGCCGCACTGGAGCGGCGCGCACGCGAGCTGGAAGCGCGCTGGAAGCTGAAGGCGCGTGGCTGGGTCACCGGACTGCGCCGGGAAAACGAATTCGGCTCCAGTTTCTCGATTTAGGAGTGTCGGCTGATGCTTTCAATTCAGGGACGTTTTGGCGCTACTAACAAGCCAAAGTCCCTTGACAGTGGATGCCACGTGGATAGAGTCCAACGTCTATAGTGTCGAAGCCGCTGAGCGCGCGGCACCCTCTCGAACTTTGCCAAGAACCCAGGGACTGCATGGAGTTTCCTCCGGCTTCCGAATCGTCGCGCCCAAGCGGTGATGTGCCATACGTGACGGCAGCACAGGCTTCGGCCCTGCTGAAGTCAGGCATGGCGATTTCGAACGAGCTTATGGGTGCTGCATTTCCGGAATTTGCCAAGACCATTTTGGAAGATCTGTCGGGCAAATGGGACTTCGATGTCGGCTCGCCGCTGGTCCAACGGCATCTGGCGGCAAAGTTCGACGATCTGCATCACACATTCATGGCGCGCCTGCAGGAAACGCAGGATCAATACTTCAACGACATCACCGTGGGCCAGGTACAGGCGCCGCCGGGCTCCCTCGATGCGGAAACGCTTTCGTTGGTCGATTCGATTTCGGTGGAGAGCAACACCGTAGTAGAGCGCCATGCGAGCAAGGTCGCCGGCTACGCAGAGCAGTCGCTGCGTGACCTGAATCTGGTGGTCGCCTTTCTGCTCGGAAAAACCACCGTTCGTAGCTCTGAGAACCCGCTCGGCCCTGCGGTCTACGTGCGTGCGCTGCTGCGCGCCGCCGAAGATACCGATCTGCACAGGGAGGCGTGGGAGTTCTTTCTGACCGTGTTCGAGAAGCCGTTCGGTGAGGAGCTGGCGCGCATCGTTCGGCAACTGCTCGATCACTACACGAATCATGGCGTCGATGTACGCGCCATCCGCAGGACGCGTGCCGCGCCGAAGCAGGCGGTGACACCGTGGCAGGTTCCTGCCGCGGCAGGTAGCGGCGCGCCCGGGGCCGGGAACAACGCCTGGAATTCCTCGAGTGCTGCGGGCGCGGGTGGGCCTGGCGCCCAGGGGACGAACGCTCAGACCCGGGCTGCCGCCAGCCAGGCACCGGATGAACCGAACATGCTGCTTGGCGGCTTGCTGACGCGCCTGCAGGCCAACGCGCGCGGATCGCGTCTGCCGCACTTGCCTTCGCACGGACCGGCGCCGCAACAGCTGTTGCAATCCATCGGCGAGTTTCAGCGGGTCGATCTGCAGGAGCTCGGGCCGAACGGAGATTTCGCGCTGCCGACTGAATCGATCGGAGCACTGCGCGACGAGCTGATCTCGAAATCGACGCGGGTGGTCGACAAGCTGACGATCGAGCTGGTCGGCATGCTGTTCGATCACGTGATGCAGGACAAGCAGGTTCCGTCCGAGATCAAGGCGCGCATTTCGAGATTGCAGTTTCCGGTGCTGAAGGCGGCGTTGATGGACGCGGCGTTCTTTGCGTCGAGCGCGCACCCGGCGCGCAAGCTGATCGATCGTATTGCAGGAACATCGGCCGGATGGGAGCCGTACGGCGACGACAACCAGCGCTATATCAAGGAAGTCGATCGGGTCATCACCGAAATTCTGAAGCATTTTGAAACTGATCTCGGTGTGTTCGAGCGGCTCTATGGCGAG
>JBGSWY010000391.1:0-1597 GCA_041751715.1 Burkholderiaceae bacterium | reverse complement strand
GGCGTTGTCACTCGACACGAAGAGCACGATCGTCGGCGCGATCGAAACGCGCCAGCAGCAGCAATCGGCCAGCCGCGTCGGCTTCGAACTGGGTCAAGGCCGCGCCATCCGCATGCCCTATCCGCCGCCCGTATTGCCAACACGCAGTTAGGGGCCTCCCCGTGACCGGGGATTTAGCAGAGAATCGGCTTTCTCTGTGGTGCGGCGCGATTCACATTGATGGCAACGAACAACCATGTCAGGCCCGAGCAGCTCGGCAGCCACCAGGTCGAACTCGACCCGACCGTCGATTCGCTGAGTCGCTTCGGCTCTCGCGTGCGCGCGCTGGTATGGCCGACGCGAACGCTGATCGGATCGCAGCGCTGGTTCGATGAGCTGTATGTCTGGACCGCTGACTTCGAGCCCGACCGTTCGCTGCGTTCACAGATCCAGCTGGCAGCGATGGAACATGCGTTCTCGATGCTCGAACACGAACGGGTCGAGCGCGTTGCCGTCACGATCTCGTTCGGCTCGATCGAGCGCTCGCTCGAAGCGTTTGCGAACGTGCTGCAGACGCATCGATTGACGGCGCATCGTCTGTCGGTGCTGCTGCGAGGTGCGATGGAGCGCCTGCGCTGGCCGTATCGGGTGCGCGAGTTTGCCGATCTGCTGCGCTCGTATCAGATCCCGGTGGGATACCGATTTGCGGAGCCGCGTCCCAGCATGGAGATGGCGGCGATCGATTTCATCACGCCGGATTTCGCCAAGATGCTGGCGCCGATCAGCTCACGCGAAGAAACGTGGCAGGAGATGTCGCGCGAAGTCAATGCGCTTGGGCTGACGCGCGAAACGTTCGTACTGGCCGGCATCGAGCGTGAAGAGCAATTGAATCTGGCGCGCAATACCGGCTTCGTTCTGGGCCAGGGACGCGCGCTTAAGAAGCCGTACTTTCCGCCGCGCGTTCTACGCCCGCGATAACGGTTACTGACGGATCGTCAGTTCACTCGTACGCGGAACCGCGCCTCGAAGTTTGGATTGTTGCCGCCGCTGGCGGCGGCGAATACGCCCTTCGGATTAATACGGATACAGGTGACCAGGGCATCGAAGCCGTCGATATCAGGCACCGGGATGTAGTTAGTGAACGGGGTGCACCCGGTGTTCGAGAACGCCACATCGTCCGCCACGCTGGCAAGACTGGCATAGGCGTAAGTCAATCCGCTCGAAGGTGTGCCGTTGACGAACGCGATCGGGCCGGAGCCCGCTCCACCGAGATCGCCGACGAAGAGCCGCGTGTTAGCGGGAATCGGATCGACGATCAGCGTGGTGTTGTTGTCCGCCGTTCCGGCACCGCTATTGGTCACTTGAATCGAGTAGGAAACTACCGCGCCGGGAATCGCCTTCGGCAGCGTCGTCCCGTTGACCGGATCGGACACCAGAAGCACGCTCTTGGCGACCGTGAACGATGGTAGTCCCACCGTCAGCGTGGAGTTGGCGGCCACCGCGTTGCTTCCACCGCCGTTGACAGTCAACTCGCCGACCGGGATCGAGTTGGTGTAGATGCCTGCAACTGTTGCGGTGACATTGACGATGATCGTGCACGAACCGTTTGCTGGGATCG
>JBGSWY010000390.1:0-12885 GCA_041751715.1 Burkholderiaceae bacterium | reverse complement strand
GTACAGGCGTGCGGCGTCGAAGTGCGTCAGCGCAGTCGTCCGCCAGCGCGATGCGGGCTCGTGGGCGGCCAGCGCGTCGCGCTTCGCGTAATCTCGGTCTGACGCATGGACCGCGCATCGACCGCGATGAATCTGCTGGCTGAAATACGATCTTCCGGACGCATAGAGCGCGCCGAGTGGATCCGCGTGCGGGGCCTCGTGCAAGGCGTCGGCTTTCGGCCAACCGTATGGCGGCTCGCTCAGCGCCACGGGCTGCGCGGATGGGTCGCCAACGATGAGCGCGGGGTCAGCATCCGCGTCTGCGGACTCGAACACGAACTGGAGCGCTTCGTGCGGGCGCTCGTCGACGAAGCACCGTCGCTGGCGCGGGTCGAACACATCGAGCGCGAGCGCGCCGAGTTACTGCCGGCCGATGCGGCGTTCGTCATCGCGCCGAGCCGCTTTGCCGCTGGTGAGGCGCGCACCGAGGTTGCTTCGGATGTCGCGACCTGCGCCGACTGCCTGCTCGAGGTGTTCGATTCCGGCGCGCGCCGCTACCGCTACCCGTTCACGAACTGCACGCATTGCGGGCCACGGCTCTCGATCATCGCCGCGCTGCCGTACGACCGCGTGGCAACGACGATGCGCTCGTTCGCAATGTGTGAGCAATGCGAGCGTGAATACGACGACCCGTCCGATCGCCGCTTTCATGCGCAGCCGATCGCCTGTCCTGCCTGCGGCCCGCGTGTGTGGCTTGAACATCGAGATGGCACGCCGTTGAACACGTCCGCTCTCGACGCCGTAGATGCTGCGGCAGAGTTGATTCGGACCGGCCATATCGTCGCGATCAAAGGCCTAGGCGGATTCCAGCTCGCGTGCGATGCCGGCGACCAAATCGCGGTGTCGCGGCTGAGGCGAAGCAAGCATCGCGAGCGCAAGCCGTTCGCGCTGATGGCGCGCGATGTGGAGATGCTGCGGCGTTACTGCGACGTCGGAGCGCAGGAAGAAGTGTTGCTGCGAAGCGCGGCGGCACCGATCGTCATCATGCAGCGCACACCGGACGCAGACGTTGCCGCCAGCGTTGCACCCGGTATTACGACGCTCGGAGCGATGCTGCCGAATACACCGCTGCACCATCTGCTGCTGCGGAATCTGGAGCGCCCGATCGTGCTGACCAGCGGCAACTTGAGCGACGAGCCGCAGTGCATTGCAAATGAGGAGGCGCGGGCGAAGCTGGCAAAGATTGCCGACTACTTTCTTGTGCACGATCGCGACATCGAGCGCCGCGTCGACGACTCCGTGCAGCGCGTGGTCGCCGGCGCACCGCGCATGCTGCGCCGTGCACGTGGCTATGCGCCTGCGCAGCTGCCGCTGCCGCCGGGATTCGCGAACGCGCCCACCATCCTCGCAATGGGCGCCGATCTGAAGAACAGCTTCTGTCTGATACGCGACGGCGAGGCCATCGTCTCGCATCACATCGGAGACCTGGCAGACGCAAGCACGCATGCCGACTACGCGCGCTCGATCTATGATTACCTGCGCTTGTTCGAGGGGCGGCCTGCGGGCATCGCCATCGACCTGCATCCTGAGTACCGGTCGGCAAAACATGGACGCGAACTGGCTGAAGATCGCGGGCTGCCGCTTGCCGGCGTGCAGCACCACCATGCGCACATTGCTGCGTGCATGGCCGAGAACGACATCGCGCTAAACGAAGTGCCGGTGCTCGGGGTTGCGCTCGACGGGCTCGGCTTCGGCGACGACGGCAACCTGTGGGGCGGCGAGTTCCTGCTGACCGACTATGTGTACTGCAACCGAGTCGCCACCTTCAAACCGGTCCCGATGCTGGGCGGCGAGCAAGCGATTCGCCAGCCCTGGCGCAGCACCTATGCGCACCTCGTCGCCGCAATGGGCTGGCAGCGCTTCACCGAAGAATATGGGCAGCTTGAGCTGCATGCGTTTCTTCGCGACAAGCCGCTGGCTGCGCTCGACAGCATGCTGGCGGCTGGCGTCAATTGCCCGCCTGCAAGCTCGTGCGGCCGGCTGTTCGACGCCGTGGCCGCTGCCGCCGGCGTGTGCCGCGAGCAGGCTTTGTACGAAGGCCAGGCCGCGATCGAATTCGAGGCGCTGGCGGACTGCGCAACCTTGGATCAAGAAGACGCTCGCATTGCGTATGCATTCGAACTGACGGCGACGGCGCTGCCGGCGATCGATGCGGCGCCGATGTGGCACGAGCTGCTCGCCGACTTGCAACGCTCAACACCGGTGCCGGTGATCTCGGCGCGCTTTCACAAAGGCCTTGCGATCGCGCTCGTGCGCGTGATTGAGCGGCTGCGCTCCGTTACATCGTTTGACACGGTCGCGCTGTCGGGCGGCGTGTGGCAGAACAGCGTGCTACTCGAACAGGTGCTGCAACGTCTCGCCGGCTGCGGTCTGCGCGTGCTGACGCACCGCCAGGTCCCGAGCCATGATGGTGGTCTGGCGCTCGGGCAGGCGGTGGTCGCTGCGGCGCGGGCGCTGAAAGTGAGACACTAAGGGCGAAAATTTGTCGTCCTCGCGCAGGCGGGGACCCGGGGTCTTGAAAAGACTGGATTCCCGCGTGCGCGGGAATGACATTGACGGAGACCGCGATGTGTCTGGGCATTCCCGGAAAAATAGTTGAAGTGCACGATGCCGCACACATGCTGGCGATCGCCGACTTCAACGGCGTGCGCCGCGCGGTCAACATCACCTGCATCGTCGACTCGTTGCATCCGCCGGAAGCGTGCGTCGGCGACTGGGTGTTGGTGCATGTCGGATTCGCGATGAGCCGCATCGATGAGGCCGAAGCCGCACGCACCCTCGAGTTGCTCGCGCAACTCGGCGAGGTGCAGGCCGAGCTCGACGCGCTGCGTCCCTCTGAAAGCGCCGCGTAATGGCAAGCGACACGCTGGCATCGCTGTACCCGTTTCTGCGCGGCGAGCGCGCAGATCGCGCCGCGCTCGACACCGCACTGCTCGACGCGGTGCGGCTGAAGGCCGAGGACAGCGTCGTGACGAAGCGCGAATTCTTCGAACACAACGGCGCGCAACTGGTGGCGATGGCACGCGCCCTAGCCGAGGTATATCGGCAGGACGGACGCCTGTTCACGATGGGCAACGGCGGCAGCAGTTGCGATGCGGCGCATGTCGCGGTGGAATTCCAGCATCCGATCACCACGGGCCGGCCGGCGCTGGCAGCGTTCAACCTAACCGCTGATACCGCGATGCTGACCGCGGTCGGCAACGATGTCGGCATCGAGCACGTCTTCGTGCGTCCGCTGCTCGCACAGGCACGCCGCGGCGATGCGTTACTCGGCATTTCGACCAGCGGCAACTCGCCGAACCTGCTCGCCGCGTTCGCGACGGCGAAGCGCATGGGCTTGGCAACCTTCGGGCTTTCCGGTGATGACGGCGGCGCGATGGCACGCAGCGCAGATATCGATTATTGCCTGGTGGTTGAGGCGAGCAGCGTTCACCGCGTACAGGAGACGCATGTCGTGATCTATCACGTGCTGTGGGATCTCGTGCACACGCTGCTGGCGGAGACACGCGGCGTCATCGCGCCGGCACCGTGAAGTACATCGACGAATTTCGTGACCCCGAGCGGGCGCGCGCATTGACGTCCGAGATCGGTCGCGTCGTCGCGGACATCGAGCGCGCGCGAGGAAAGCACCAGCGGCCGCTGCAGATCATGGAAGTGTGCGGCGGCCACACGCACGCGATCTTTCGCTACGGCATCCAGCAGCTGCTGCCCGATGCCGTCGAATTCGTGCACGGCCCCGGCTGCCCAGTGTGCGTGCTGCCGATGGGCCGCGTCGATGACTGCGTCGCACTGGCCGAGCGGCCCGAAGTGATCTTCACGACGTTCGGCGATGCGATGCGCGTGCCGGGATCGAAGAAGAGTCTGCTGCAGGCCAAGGCCGAAGGCGCCGATGTGCGCATGGTCTACTCGCCGCTCGACGCGCTCGATCTCGCACGCCGGAATCCCAATCGCGAGGTGGTGTTCTTCGCGCTCGGCTTCGAGACGACGATGCCGAGCACGGCACTCACTGTGTTGCGGGCGAAAGCCGAAGGCATCCGTAATTTTTCGCTCTTCTGCAACCACATCACGATCATCCCGACGATAAAAGCGATCCTCGATTCGCCGGGCATGGAGATCGATGGCTTTATCGGGCCGGGCCATGTCAGCATGGTGATCGGCGCCAGTCCGTTTTCCTTCATCGCGCGCGACTACGGCAGGCCGATCACGATCGCGGGCTTCGAGCCGCTCGATGTGCTGCAGGCGTTGTGGATGGTGCTGAAGCAACTTGCCGAGCGCCGCAGCGAAGTCGAGAATCAATACGGCCGCGTCGTCGCCGAGCACGGCAACGATGCCGCGCTGGCGGCGATCCAGCAGGTGTTCGAACTGCGCGAGTTCTTTGAATGGCGCGGGCTGGGTTCGATCGATCACTCGGGCGTGCGCGTGCGCGCAGCGTTTGCCGAGTTCGACGCCGAGCGGCGCTTCGGAGTGCCGGGCGTCAGCATTGCCGACCCGAAGGCGTGCCAGTGTGGCGAGGTGCTGAAGGGTGTGATCAAGCCGCACCAGTGCAAAGTGTTCGGCCGCGCGTGCACGCCTGAAACGCCGGTCGGCGCGCTGATGGTTTCGAGTGAAGGCGCGTGTGCGGCCTACTACCGCTTCGTGCGTATCGAGACCGCGGCACCGAGGCGCGCAGTGCCTGCGTGAGCGGCGCTTCACGGTTGCTCGATAAACACATCACGCTCGCGCACGGCGGCGGCGGCTCCGCAATGCGCCGTCTGATCGACGATGTATTCGTGCGCGCGTTTGACAACCCGTTGCTCGCCGCTCTGGAAGATCAGGCAGTCATGCCGCTCGCAGAGTTGCAGGCCGCCGGCGATCGGCTCGCTTTTACCACCGACAGTTACGTCGTCGATCCGCTGTTCTTTCCCGGCGGCGACATCGGCACGCTCGCGGTGGCGGGTACCGTCAATGATCTGGCTATGTGCGGCGCACGCCCGCTTGTGCTGTCATGTGCGGTCGTCATCGAAGAAGGCCTGGAAGTCGACGTGCTGCGCCGCGTGGCGACCAGCATGCAGCGCGTTGCAAACGAGGCGGGCGTGATGATCGTCACCGGCGACACCAAGGTCGTCGAGCGCGGCGCGGCAGACAAGCTGTTCGTCAACACTGCTGGCATCGGCGTCGTGCCGCACGGCGTGTCGATTTCATCGCAGCGCGCGCAGCCCGGCGATGTGGTGCTAATCAACGGCACGCTCGGCGACCATGGCGCCGCGATCCTGATCGCGCGCGGACAACTGGCGCTCGACGCGAACATTGAAAGCGACTGCCAGCCGCTTGCAAGTCTGGTGGTGGCGATGCTTCAGGCCTGCCCCGACATTCACTGCCTGCGCGACGCGACGCGCGGCGGCGTTTCCACCGTGCTTAACGAAATTGCGCGCAGCTCAGCAGTCGGCATCCGGATTCGCGAGGCCGCGATGCCGCTGCGCGACGAAGTCAAAGGCGCTTGCGAAATTCTCGGCCTCGACCCGCTGTATCTGGCCAATGAAGGAAAGCTCGTTGCAGTGGTCCCGGCCGATGCAGCGCCGCGTGTACTCGCGGCGATGCGCGCGCATCCGGCCGGCGCGCGAGCCGCAATCATCGGCGAGGTGCTCGACGCGCCGCGCGCCACGGTTGTGCTGGCAACCGTCTTTGGTGGCGAACGCATCATCGATGTACTGACCGGGGATCAACTGCCGCGCATTTGCTGACTGGCAGTCATTTCATCGCGCAGTGCTCCAGGCGCTGACATCGATCCCCCTCATCAGTCCGCCACCGCCGTGTCTTCAGACTACCTTGACGCACGCTGGCGCGGAAACCATAATGGTTGCTTTATGGTGAGGATGTGAAATGCCCACGACATTGACCCTCAAGGGAATTCCCGACGATCTGTATGTGCGCCTGAAGCAAACCGCAGAAGTTCACCGGCGCAGCCTGAACAACGAAGCGATTTCAGTGCTGGCAACGGTGTTGCTGCCCCAAAGGGCTACGAGTTCGGACCGGATCTCTCGAGCCCGCGCCTTGCGCGGAACGCTTGAAACTGGAAGGTTTTCGGCGAAGGACATCGATACGTACAAGCGCCGAGGACGGCGATGATCGTGGTTGACTCCAACGTTGTTGCCTATCTCTACCTGCCGGGACAGTTCACGGCGGCGGTTGAGAAGCTCTTGCGGCGTGAGCCAGAATGGGCCGCGCCGCTGCTGTGGCGCAGCGAATTGCGCAACATTCTGGCCATGTACATGCGGCAAAAACTACTGACGTTCGAGCGATCCTTCGAGATTCAGCGGGAGGCTGAGGCGTTACTGGCTGACAACGAGTACGACGTGGATTCGTTTGAAGTTCTCGAGCTGGCGCGCGACAGCGGCTGCACAGCCTACGACTGCGAGTTCGTGGCGCTCGCCAGGCGGCTCAACGTGAAGCTGGTAACGGGCGACGCGAAGCTGCGCAAAGCCTTCCCGAGTTTTACGACGCCTCTTTCCGGGGGTTAACCGCGTATTTGGCGGCAGGCGCATCCGGCCGGCGCGCGAGCCGCAGTCATGGGCGAGGTGCTCGACGCGCCGCGCGCGACGATGTACTGACCGGGGATCAGCTACCGCGTATTTGCTGAGTGTGTTTGCGCGCGGGCGCTGCCGAGGTACGTCAATTGCTGGCGGTGTCATCAGCGAATTTCGCTGACGACGTTTACTGACATGGAGATTGAAATGGCTCATCAACAGTTCGCCGAATGCATCAAGGCGTGCTACGACTGCGCAGACGCTTGCGATCATTGTTTGGTGGCATGTCTCGCGCAAGACGACCCGAAAATGATGGCCCGCTGCATCGAGCTCGACATGGACTGCGCTCAGGCGTGTCGCCTCGCCGCTGGCTACATGGCGCGCGACAGCGAGTTCGTGGCTGCAATGTGCGGCGTGTGCGCCGACATCTGTGAAGCGTGCGCGGAAGAATGCGCAAAGCACGATATGCAGCACTGCCAGGAGTGCGCCGACGCATGCAAGCGCTGCGCCAAACTGTGTCAGCAGATGGCGACCAAATCGTCGGCGTCCAGGACCCGAGCCAGCGTGGCGATGGCATAGTCGCACAGCGAAGTCCGAAGCAGAAGCGAACGCGCGTCATCAATCGCGGTCGTTCGATGTGCTGGCTGCCTCTGCGTTCGGTCGCCCTTGAATGATGTAGACCACGCAAGGAAGCACCTGCGATGCCCACACTCAGAAACAACTTCAGCACTGATCCTGCAATTCTGCTGCGCGTCAGTGTCTCCACTTCAGCCCATTTCTCAGGGTGAGCATGAAGTCGTCACTTCTGAGGCTGCTGCCAAGTAGATTACTTCGTCTTCCTAATGGCTGTAACCGTAACGTCCCCGCCATTCTTGTCGGCGGCGAAGAGCACGGCGTCGCCTGTCTTCACGTTATCCAGCATGGCACGATTGCTTACGGCAAACACGTTGGTGGCTTTTGGGATATTCAGGCTCGGAACTGCGTCGCGCTCCAGCGTCACCGTTCCCTCTGCTTTATCAACGCTGCGAACTTTGCCCGCAAACATTGAGTCTGAGGTCGCCCTGGCCTTCGAGGCTGCCGCCGGGGTTTCCGCGGGCTGGCCATGCGTGCCTGGTCCGTGCGCCCAGACTACGTTGGCAACAACGATGAGACCGGCGGTACCGATTCTCTGAATGGCTTTCATGTTTGATTCCCTTGTCGGTTTCTAGAAATGACTGGACGGTGGGTCAGGTGCGTTTACGATCGGTCACGGTTTGTAGAGCCTTTCGTAAAAGCCGCTGACTTTCACGCGGACAGTTACCGGTTCCTTCCCCACATTTTCCCAGTACCAGCCATGGGTTCCGGCGAAAGGCGCGATGAATGCTCCTTGATCGGTGCTTTGAATGCCCTTCACATAGCTCGTGAATTCGTCGCCCTTAGCGTTGCGGGGTTCGCCGTGAAAATCAAAATCAACCTGGCCACCTTCGGACACCCAACCGTAGATAAAGTGCGCGCCTCTTTCCATCGACGCCTTGATTTCGGCTCCCTTTCCGGGCGCCAGTACAAGCGACAGCTCTTCAACTCGTAACGGCGACGTATTCTGCGTAACGATCGTGTTTGTTGTCGCTGCGCTGCTAACAACCGGAGGATGCGACCCGGTTGCCGCCCCAGCCTCAGACGCTGGCGGGCTTTGCTCCGGCGCATCCGTAGAACTCATCGCGGTCAGCCCCAGCAGTTTGCCCACTCCGGTCGGGTCTACACCGTACTCGGCGGGCAGCACGGCAGTCATCAGGATGGCACCTGCTGCAAGAACGGCAATGACGGTGGCTTTGCCCAGTTGGCGTAGCGATGGCACGGGGCGGGTATCGCGGGTATCCATTATTAAGATCCTGAAAGTGTGACGAAATAGCCGGTGAGCTGATAGCCGATCAGGACGAAACCGGCTGTCATCAGCACCACGTTGGCGGTGAAGGCTTGCCGTTCGAACGAGGTCGTTCGTCGCCACAATCCCATCGCGATCAAGATGGCGCCCAGCGCCAGCAATTGTCCTAGTTCAACGCCAACGTTGAACGCCAGAATATTCGCGACGCGGCCCTCTTGATCGAACTTGAACTCCTGCAGCTTGGTCGCAAGACCAAACCCATGAAAAAACCCGAAGATAAGCACCGCCATTTTCGTATTCGGTTGAAATCCGAAGACGCGCTTGAAGGCGTCGAGATTGTCGAGAGCCTTGTAGACCACCGACAAGCCGATGATGGCGTCGACGATGTAGGGATTGACGTGCGTGCCGCTCAAGACCCCATACAGCAGTGTGACGCTGTGCCCTACCGCGAACATCGTGACGTAAACAGCCACGTCGCGCATACGATAGAGAAAGAAGATCACGCCGAACAAAAACAGCAGGTGATCGTACCCGGTCACCATATGCTTGGCGCCCAGATAGATATACGGAAACAGTTGCAGTCCGCTGCTTTGTTCAATGAACGTCTTATCGCCCTCAGCCACGCCATGGGCCAGCGCAGCACCTGCGGCAATTAATAGAAAAGACAGCACCGACCAGCGAACGGCCGCGCCTCGCCTGCACCTGAACGAACCTTGCATCCTGTCTCCCGCATGCTCCTCAACAGACCGTACCGCAGATTCTGTGCGCCTGCCAATCGCGTGCCGGCGATGCGCCAAGTTGAGTGATGCGGAGCAGTTCAATCGCTGAAAATTCCTGACATGATTAGTTGGCGCTTAACGTTACGTCCGCCTCGATTGACGAACCCGATTTATTGGTCCACATCCAGCAGTAATCCTGATCGAGCGCGACTGCGAGGCGCCCATTGGCGTCTTTGACGTCCTTGCGCTGCTCCGGATATTCGACTCTCTTGTCGACGTGGTAGTGAATGTTGAAATCAATTGCGGCGTCGGCGCGAAACTGCCACATAACGACCTGACCGCGTTGCAGAGCGGTGCATAGCTCGGCGAACTTTCCGGGCCCGACCGTCAGCCGTTTTTCCACGGTCTCTCCCGGCGCCAGCTTCACTTCGACTAGTTCCGCCGCCGCCGGCCCCGCCAGAATTGCGCACGCGATGGCGATAGCTGCTTGTCGCATCAGTCCGCCGAACGATTGATAATCACGGAAGTCGCGCACTTCGCACAGCGTCGCAGTTCGACCGCAAGCCAGATGCTGACGACGACCAGCCCCGCCAGCGAGACCTGCAGCAGCACGCTTGACGGAACCGCGTAATAACCGACGAACAAAAGCGCAGTCGTTACTGCAGAGAGCGCCAGCAGCCACCGATTGCGATGGCGGCGAAATGCAAGCGCCTGGCCGACGAATACGAGAACGAAAAGAATCTGAACCGCTGTCGCGACATAGCTCTCGTACGGAGCGAACACACCCAATCCGAGCGCTGCGCCGATCAGTGCAATCTTCGGAAAGCAGATCGAGAAACGCCTGCTTCACTTCGCCGGTTCGATCTCCGTAACCGTCAACGCTCCGCCCGAGCCCTCGGCCTTGAATTTCACTTTGTCGCCGGCCTTGACCTTGTCGAGCATGGCTGGGTCCTTGACGCGAAACACCATCGTCATCGCCGGCATGTCGAGCTTCTTGATTTCACTGTGGCGCAGCGTGATCTTGCTGGTGTCCTTGTCGACCTTGCGCACTTCGCCGTCGACCATGTCGGTCATTCCCTGAGCTGCAGCTCCTTGCGCGGGAGCGGCCGTTTGCGCGTAGGCAGCCGACGCTGCAACCAGCAGTGAAATCGAAAGTGTGGAGATAATTGCTTTCATGATGATTCCCTATTTGTAGGACTGATAAGTGGTGGCGTTGCCGTCATGCTGGACCAGAATGACGTCGTACGGTTCGCTGCGATTGCCATATTTGGGACCATCCATGCCCGGCGAACCGAGCGGCATTGCTGGCACCGCAATTCCCACCGCATTCGGCTTTTCTTTTAGCATGCGATGGATCTCGCGTGCCGGTACGTGTCCTTCAACCGCGTAACCGCTGACCAGGCCGGTGTGACACGAGCCGTACATGCCGGGCAGGTTAAGCCGTTGACGCGCTGCATTGTTGCCCTGGTCGTGCACCTTGACTGCGAAGCCGTTCTTCTGAATGTAGGTGACCCAATCTTCGCAGCATCCGCAGCCGGGCGACTTCCATATTTCCATAATCGGCTTGTCTGCCTGAGCCGACGCAAACGGCGCAAACGTTGTGAGCGCGAGCACCGAGCATAGCTGGCGACGGCGTGCGTTCATTTGGACACCTTGATCTTGCCGACCATGCCGGCCTGATAGTGGCCCGCGATCAGGCACGCGAAATCGAAGTCGCCCGGCCGGTTGAAAGTCCAGACGATTTCAGCGCTCTTGCCCGGCGCGACGTGCGCCATGTACGGCTCGTCGTGTTCCATTTTGGGAAACTTGACCATCAGCGCGGCGTGTTCGTCGAGATCTTTCTTGGTGCCGATCACGTACTCGTGCAGCAGCTTGCCGTCATTTTTAACCACGAAGCGGATCGTGTCGCCCTGCTTGACGTCGATCCGGTCGGGTGAAAATCGCATTTGGTCGGACATCTTGACTTCAACGGTGCGCGTCACGGCCTTGGCGTCGCCGGCAACGCCCCATGCCTTCTGCTCCTTGACGACCGGTCCGGTTTTCTTGGCGTGAGCTTTCTCGCCGTGTGCATTGGCTGCATTGAGCATCGTCAGCGACAGCGTCGCCGCGACGAGAAGAGTTGGCAGGGTTTTCATGGTTGCCTTTCAGTGGTGTTTGCGATGGTGCGATGGAGAATCTTGTTTCGGCGCATCGGCGTCGGCCGTGTAGCCGCGCAGCTCGCCGTAGCGGCGCACCTGTTCCGCACTGAGCATCGCCGTTTGCGATAGATGCGTGTTCAGGTGTTCGGCCCGCAGCCGCGCCTGCAGCAAGCCGACGCGCTCAGCCGCACTCGCGACCGCCGCCGCATCCGCCTGCTGTTCGCCGAACAGACGGTCGAGCGTGCGCTCGGCATCGACCACTTCCGCGCCAAGCTTGCGTGCGCGCGCCTTGTGTTCATCCATCAGCTGCTGCGTGCTTTGAAGCTGCTTCGGCGTCAGGGTCAGTTGATCGGCCAACTCGATCACGTGCGCCGGCCCCGGGTAACCATTCAACTCCGCGGCCTTTGCAAAACCCGCACCGTGCCCTGCCAGCAGCGCCGTCACTTCCTGCGGCGAGAGTGACTTGATGTCACGACGCTCTTCGCCTGCGTAGGAACTGACCTGCGCCATCGCCGCCGTGCCGAGACAAGTGATAACCGCCGCAACGCCTATTTTCAGCTTCATCGATCGCTCCATTGAATATTCATCAATGCTCGCTGTGGCCGCTCGGTTTACGTACCTTGACCTCGGTTGCGGTCATCGGCTTGCGTTGACTCGGCATCGACTGCCCGCCTTCCGCCTTGAAGCGCGCCGGCTCGGCCAGCGGGCCGGTCCATTCGTAGGCTTGCGTGCCGGCCGGTTGTTTGTACCAACCGGGATTCTTGTAATCGCCGGCCTTCTGGTCGGCGCGAACTTTCACCACGGTGAACATGCCGCCCATCTCGACCGAGCCGTACGGTCCCGCGCCGGTCATCATCGGCAGCGTGTTATCCGGCAGCGGCATTTCCATCTCGGCCATGTCGGCCATGCCGCGCTCGCCCATCACCATGTAGTCGGGGATCAGCTTCGTCACCTGGCGCGCGACATCGCGATGATCGACGCCGATCATCGTCGGCACATCGTGGCCCATCGCGTTCATCGTATGGTGGCTCTTGTGGCAATGGAATGCCCAGTCGCCTTCTTCGTCGGCGAGAAATTCGATTTGCCGCATCTGGCCGACCGCAACATCGGTGGTCACCTCGTACCAGCGCGTGCTCTTCGGCGTCGGACCGCCGTCGGTGCCGGTAACCAGAAACTCATGACCGTGCAGGTGGATCGGATGGTTCGTCATCGTCAGATTGCCGATGCGAATGCGAACCTTGTCGTTCTTGCGCACGTTCATCGGATCGATGCCGGGAAAAACGCGGCTGTTGAAGTTGAACAGGTTGAAATCGAGCATCGTCATGATCTTCGGCGTCGCACTTCCGGGCTCGATGTCGTAGTTATTCAGCAGGAACACGAAGTCGCGATCGACCTCGTCGATCAGCGGATGCTTCGCGCGCGGATGCGTGACCCAGAAGCCCATCATGCCCATCGCCATCTGCACCATCTCGTCGGCGTGCGGGTGATACATAAACGTGCCTGGACGTCGCGCGACAAATTCGTACACGTAGGTCTTGCCTGATGGAATTGCTTTCTGATTCAAGCCCGCGACGCCGTCCATGCCGTTGGGCAAGCGCTGGCCATGCCAGTGAATGCTCGTGTGT
>JBGSWY010000389.1:0-3126 GCA_041751715.1 Burkholderiaceae bacterium | reverse complement strand
AAAGGGGCTGTCAGCACCGCCAATCCACGGCAAATTCGGATTGCGTGCATCGATCACGGGCGAAGTCGTGATGGACGACGTGTTCATACCCGCAGAAAACGAACTACCGAACGTCGAAGGACTAAAGGGCCCGTTTGCCTGTCTGAACTCGGCCCGCTACGGCATCGCATGGGGTGCGCTCGGCGCGGCCGAATCGTGCTGGCACACCGCGCGCCAGTACGTGCTCGACCGCAAGCAGTTCGGTCGCCCGCTCGCGGCTAATCAACTCGTGCAGAAAAAGCTGGCCGACATGCAAACTGAAATCGCACTCGGCCTGCAAGGATGCGTCCGGCTTGGACGCATGAAGGATGAAGGCACTGCCGCCACCGAGATCACTTCAATCATGAAACGCAACTCGTGCGGCAAGGCGCTCGACATTGCGCGTGTCGCGCGCGACATGCTGGGCGGCAACGGCATCAGCGACGAATACGGCATCGTGCGCCACATGGCGAACCTCGAGGTAGTCAACACCTATGAGGGAACGCACGACATTCACGCGTTGATTCTGGGCCGCGCGCAAACGGGGATTCAGGCGTTTTTTTAGTTGAGGATTTTCCTACAACCCCACTTTCGCGAGCAGCTCTAACAGCCTTTCCTTGTGGCGCGTGCTGGTCAAAGGGTAAGTCTCCAGCCAACTGCGCATCGAAAAGCCGGCTTCATGTCCGCGGATTTCATCGGCTTCCCATTCGGCCGCTGAAAGATTTCCATCCGCCACCAACGTGGCGGCGAGGTAAACACGGGTTTCCAGATTGTCCGGGTTGCGCGCGACCGCTTCACGTAGATTGATCAACGCCTGCTGATGATCCTTCTCGAACAAATAAGCACGCCCGAGAAGCAGGTAGTACAGCGATCCACCGTCGGGATTGAGCCGCAGAGCGGTACGCAGCAAGGGAATGGATTTCGCTGGCTGTCCGACATACGTGTAAATGCCGCCCATGAACGCGTAGGCGTCGGCGTAAGACGGATTCAGCGCCACAGCCTGTTGCAATGACTTGATCGCCTGGTCGTGGCGCCGGCTCTGTGTGTGCACGAAGCCCAGCGCCCAATAAACGTCGGGAATGTCGGGATCGATCAGCCGCGCGGTTTCGGCAAGCTCCAGCGCCCGGTTGAGCGAAGCCGTGGCTTCGGCGGACCGCTGGTTGCGATAGTCCATCGCGTAAGTCATCGCGAGACCGGCGTAGGCGCGCGCGAACTTCGGATCCAATTCGAGCGCCTTTGCATACAACGCGCGCGCCTGATGGTTGTCTTCCGTGCGCCGCACGAGAAACAGCGACTGGCCGCGCAAGAAGTACTCGTACGCCTCCGGGCTGTTGGTGTAACGCTTCGCCAGCCGCCGGCGCTCGGCATCGCTGATCGTGCCGGGCAATCGCTCCACCAGGCTGCGGCTGATTTCGTTCTGAATTGCAAAAAGATCGCCGAAGGGTCGCTCGATCCGCTGCGACCACAGCTGTTCATTGGTCCGCGAGTCGATCACCCTTACGTTTACTCGCAGTGTTTCGGCTGCGCGTTGCACGCTGCCTGAGACGATATAGCGGGCGGTTCTTGCCGTTGCACTGTTCGGTTGGTCGCCGGACGCGCTGATCAAACGCAGTCCTGAAAGACGGGAAAGATCGGTCGCCAGATCACTGCTGATGCCGCGTGCCAAATACCCTTCCCTGGCGTCAGCTCCCACGGTTTCGAAAGGCAGCACTGTGACGGTAAGCAACTCGGTCTTGCGGCCGTCTCCGGCGTCGAAGGTGTCCACGCCGGCCAACATCACCGGCGCAGGCTGCGATCGCGAGACGAAGAGGTACGTACCCGCTACGACCAAAGCGAGCACGATGCCGGCGATCAGACCCGACGCGCGGATGCCACGCGCGGCGGGCGCCGGCGGTGTCTGTGGCGGTGTTTCCGCCATCGCATCGCCGCGCGTCGGCTGCACATCTTCACTCTTCCGCACCGGCGCGATCAGCCGGTAGCCGCGCTTCGGAATGGTCTCGATGTAGGACGGCGCGCGCGGGTCATCGCCCAGCGCCCGGCGCAATTTGATGATGCTCTGAGTAAGCGCTTCGTCGCCAACGACGACGCCCGGCCAGACTGTGGTGAGAAGCTCTTCCCGGCTCACGACACGGTCGGCATGATCGGCGAGCAGCATCAGCACTTCCATCGCCTTGGGCTCGATGCGCACCGTGTCGCCGGCGCGACCAAGCTCGTTGGTCGTGCGATCGGCCCACCACTCACCGACCTGAAGCCGCGGCCGCGCGAATGCGCCGGCGCCGAATGTCTCCATAGCAGGGTCAGGCACCTCGGAAACTCCCAGGCGTGAAACCGCAACCCACTGATTTTCCTACGCACGCATCTTCATAGCAAAAGCGTAGGCGTTTCGTCGGGAATATTTTGCCGTCGAGATCAACAATTCAGGGTACTGCCTGCGCTGGACGACGACTCGGCGAATCGCTGAATACCAAGGAGGTGGAGATGAACAAGGTTCTGGTCGGAGTGAACACGGTTTTGGTTTCGTTGCTGTGCCTGCTGACATCAGCCGCGCTCGCGCAGCAGCCGCTGGTGATCAAGCCTTTGGCGGAAAAGAAAGTCACGGAGTTGCCGGCGGGTTCTCTATTCTGGCGAATAGAGAACTTTACTGCGCTGGCGCAAGCACAGGCTGCCGCCGGACCGCTGTCGTTGGTCGCTGAGTCCGCGGGCAAAGTCTGGCTCTTCACGCTCGGCGCACCGGGCGGGTCATCGGCCGGCGGAACGAAGGTGGCCGAATTCGGGCCCATCCCCCGGGTCAATGCAGCTCAGTATCTGCTTCGAATCAACGAAGCCAGCGGCCCTCCGGGCAGCATCACGCCCGTACATACGCATCCGGGCTCAGAAGCATTCTTCGTGCTGACCGGCGAACAAAGCATCCGCAGCCAGCACGGCGTCATGCGTGTCAAACCCGGCCAGCCCGAAGCCGGCCATGGCGCCGACATGGCGATGCAAGTGTCCAGCAGCGGCTCGACGGATCTGCTTTCGCTGGTGATGTTTGTGGTGGACGCCTCGAAACCGTTCTCGTCTCCGGCCAAGTTCCCGTAAGCAAACGGAATCGTCCTAACTGCCGATCTC
>JBGSWY010000388.1:0-3663 GCA_041751715.1 Burkholderiaceae bacterium | reverse complement strand
GCGCCGCTTGCAAGCCGCGTCACGCGCGCGATGCGGTTGCCCTGCACCAGCGCTTCACCGGCATACGGCTCGTCTCCGCTGCCGTCGAAGATGCGAACGTTCGTAAACAATGTGTCGGCCATGACTGCCTCCTTACGCTGTGGCGCGCGCGCGTTCCAAAAACCGGCGCAGATGCGACTGGCATTCTGTCGGACGCTCCACCGTCATCCAGTGGCCGCAACGCGCGAGCACTTCAAGTTGAGCTTCGTTCAGGCGGCTCGCGATGTCGCGTGCGACCTGCACCGGCGCCACGGCATCTTCGTCCCCTGCCACCAGCAGCACGGGCACTTCGATGCGCTCGATGGCTGCCGGCTCGGCGGCGGCCAATGCTTCGCAGCTGCGCGCATAGCCCTCGGGATCCTGCGCAAGCAGCGACTCGCGCACGAATGCCACCGCAACCGGCAACTGCTCGCGCGTGGAGCTGGACAGCGCGCCTTGCACAATCGCATCGGCGATGCCGAACATGCCTTCGTCACGTGCCTTGGCCGCGCGCGTCTTCAATCCCTGCCGCGCCGGTTCTGGCGGCGCCAGCAGCGCTCCAAACAGCGCGAGACTGCGCACGCGCTCGGGCGCACGCGCCGCCAAATGCTGACAAACGATCGTGCCAAGCGAATGACCGGCAAAGTGAGCGCGCGAGACGCCCAACTGCGCGCACACGCGCAACACCGCGTCGACCAGGACGTCGATCGATAAGGCATTCTGAAGCGCGTAAGCACGATGCGAACGGCCCGCGCCCGGCAGCTCGATGCGAATGCGCTTCATATGCGACAGCGCCGGAACGAGAGGAGTCCACGTGTTGGTGGTGCCACCAAGTCCGTGCACCATCACCACGGCATCGCCGTCGCCATCAACTTCAACTGCCATGCGATCGATCCAGTGCAATGTCATCAATGCACCGGATTCTCAAGAACACCGATACCGTCGATCTCGATGCGCACTACATCACCCGACTTTAACCAGGTCGGAGGCTGCATACCCATGCCCACGCCGGCAGGAGTACCGGTGGCGATGACATCGCCCGGATACAGCGTGATGCCGCGGGATATGGTTTCGATCAACGTCGGGATGCCGAAGATCAGGTCGACGGTGCGCGCATCCTGGCGCAGTTCGCCGTTGACCCACAGCCGCACGCGCGTGTCTTGCGCGTCAAGCTCGGTCGCATCGACCATCCACGGCCCCATCGGGCAGAACGTGTCGAACGACTTTCCCATGACCCATTGATGATGCCGTATCTGCACATCGCGCGCGGTGACATCGTTGATGATGGTGTAACCCCAGACATGATCCATCGCGCGGCTGGCCGGAATGTTGGTGCCCTTGCGCCCGATCACGACCGCGAGCTCGGCCTCGTAGTCGATCTGTTCCGAGGCCGCGCGCCCCGGAAGCCGGATCGGATCGCCGGTGGCGACGACGCATTCAGGCACCTTGGTGAAGACGATCGGCCACTGATCGATCTTCGCCTCGGCGCTATCGTTCCCGTCACCCTTGAAAATCGTGCCCTGCAACTCCTTCGCATGCGCCCGGTAGTTGCGGCCGACGCACCAGACGTTGCGGCGCGGGCGCGGAAGAGGGGCTTCGAGGGTGACTGCCGAGAGCGCCAGGCGAGCGCCGTTCGTAGCGGGAAAGTCGAGGCCCTCGGCCAGATGCTCGAGCAGCGCGAGCGCACCGCGCGACTGCACCTGATCGTGTCGGTGCTTTAAATCGATCGGAGCAATTTCGCGGGCGTCGCTCGATAACACGCCCACGTGCCGGCGACCGCCCCATTTATAGGTGGCAACGCGCATGTCTCCTTGTCACTCTCTCTAATAATTATTGAGACACGTGTCTCATTTACGCCGGGTACGATACGCAGTCCAGCGCAGACCGTCTAGTCGGAATAGTGCGCCTCGCGGCGTCCTCTGCGCTACGGTTTCAGCGCCTCCCGGCGCGATCCTGCCCGACCTGACGCACTACGGCAGGTGGGCTCGCGTGAAGTGCATGATCCAGTTGACTTCCCAGGTCGCTCCGCCATCCGGGGAGAAGGCCTGCTCCCAACGTGGAGACTGGCTGGCGATCTCCGACCAGCGAAAGCGCACCTTGATCGGCTTTCCGTTGAACGTTTCATCAGCGAGGAATTCCCCCACGCCGTTCGCAAAACCGCCGCGCACCGGCGGATCGATGTTGATACTGCGCGCATCCAGCCACCAGATCGACCACTGGCGCGTCGTCGCGTCGAAAGCGCGGATGCCGACCGCGCGATAGGTCCCGCTGGGAAGCTCAAGCACATTGTCGTCCACAGTGCCCAGGCCCCCGAGCGTGAGCCAGAGGACGCTGGTCCCCGGAAATTCCTCCCACTCCGTGCTGCCTGCAAGCCGCGACTTCAATCGGCGATGGCTGACGTTCCAGCGCCCCACCAGCCAGTCCCAGTCGTGCGCGTGCTCGCTCGTTTCCTGATCATGCGACATTTCGTCTCCTCTCGTCTGCGTGGCTGCACAACCGGCCTGGCTGAGCGCGGCCGTCCCGGCGGCGAGCGCGGCCGCGATCGCGCCTCGCCGGTGTGCGATGCAACGTTTCCAGTCATGAATAGCCTCCTCGATGGTGAGTGAGGTCTTATAAGGCGTGGTACCTGACACCTGGTGTCAGGTATTCCTGCAAGATCGGGAATCATCCGTGCCAGCGCTACGGAATGACATGCGAGCGACGATCATCACGTATTGAGACACACGTCTCACTCAGCGCGGGTACGATACCCAGTCCACGGCTTAGCAGTCGAAGAATGCGCCTCAGCCCCTCGGTTCGCGCCACTGTGCCGGCGCCCGGCCCCGCTGCCGGCGCACGCGGGCGCACTTATCGGCTGCTGCTCGCGCACGCGATGGAACTGGCGCAACACGGGCGGCTCGTGACCGTCGCCCAAGTGGCGGAGGCGACAGGGGTAGCACGTGCGACAGCGTATCGCTACTTCGCCAGCCGCAGTCAGCTGGTTGCGGCTATCGTCGAAGAAAGTCTCGGATCGGTGCGCCGCTTCGAGTCCAGCGAAACGGACGGGCGTGCGCGGCTGCAGCAACTGTTCAACGAGACGTTTCCGCGCTTCCAGGAATTCGAACCGCATATGCGCGCCGCGCTTCAGTTGTCGTTGGAGCACTGGGCGCTCGAGCGCTGCGGACAGCTCGACGAAGTTCCGTACAAACGCGGGCATCGCGTCGCTATCCTCTCGCGCGCGGCAGCACCGCTGAAGTCGAAGATGCCCAGGAAAGACTACCGGCGATTGTTGTGCGCCTTGTCGCTCGTCTATGGTATCGAGTCCTACGTGGTGCTGAAGGACATCTGGGGCAGCAGCAACCGTGAGGTGGAGCAGACTGCACGGTGGATGGCGGACGCATTGATCGATGCTGCACTTAAAGCAAGCAGGAGCTGACATGATTCATGCAATGAACCACTTCACCGTGCTGACCGACGATCTGGATAGGACACTCGAGTTCTACGTCGATCTGCTCGGACTGTCTCCGGGCGAACGACCGGATCTCGGCTTTCCGGGGGCGTGGCTCTATGCGGGCGGCCAGGCCGTGCTGCACATCATCGGCGGGCGCGAGCTTCCCGCACAGCGCGCCGGCGTGCTGGACCATATGGCGTTTTCCGCCTCGAACC
>JBGSWY010000387.1:0-3278 GCA_041751715.1 Burkholderiaceae bacterium | reverse complement strand
GGCGGACGCTGCGACGCCTGCGACGGCCAGGGCGTACGTACGATCGAGATGAGCTTTTTGCCTGACGTCAAGGTGCTGTGCGACGTCTGCGGCGGCGCGCGCTTTAACGAAGAAACGCTGGCGATCAAGTGGCGCGACAAGTCGATCGGCGATGTGCTGCAAATGGAAATCGATGAAGCAGTCGAGTTTTTCGCGGTGCACCGGTCGATTTCACATTGCCTGCAACTGTTGCAGGATGTCGGCCTCGGTTACCTGACGCTCGGCCAACCGTCACCGACGCTGTCGGGCGGCGAAGCGCAGCGCATCAAGCTCGTCACCGAACTTTCGAAGGTGCGCGACGACGTCACGCGTCGCGGACAGCACGCACCCAGAACGCTGTACGTCCTCGACGAACCCACCGTCGGCCTGCACATGGCTGACGTTGAAAAACTGATCCGAGTTCTGCATCGGCTGGTCGACGGCGGCAACACGGTCGTCGTCATCGAACACAATCTCGACGTGATTGCCGAAGCCGACTGGATTCTCGACCTCGGCCCTGAAGGCGGCGCAGGCGGTGGACGCGTAATCGCCCAATGTGCGCCGGAGGATCTCGCGCATCAGCCGACGCCTACCGGGCAGGCGCTGCTGGAGTTCAATGAACGACTGCAGCCCGCAGTAAAGAGCGTGCGAGCGGAGCTGGCGATCCAGTAAGCACCGGGATTCAGCCGATCTGCTCAAGCGGACGCGGCGCGAGTAATTTAACCCATGGTGTAAAAAACTCGCGAGTTTTTTATACCAGAGGTAAAATTGCCCATCCCTCCGATACGGCCTCTACATCGATGCCCGACCACAGGATTCAACGTTATCTTCGACCGCAGGTGGACGCCGACCTCGCTCGCAAGATGGTATTTCTGGGCGGCCCCCGCCAGGTCGGCAAGACCAGCCTGGGCCGGATGGTGATCCCCGAGCCACGCGCCTACATGAATTACGACTCGGCAACCGGCCGCGATGCAATTCTGCGGGGTCGATTGCCGCCTACCGATGACTGGTTCTTCGACGAGGTACACAAATACCGTGGTTGGCGCAATTTTCTCAAAGGGCTGTACGACACCCGGACACGCGGTCGGCGAATCCTTGTCACAGGTAGTGCGCGGCTGGATTTTTACCGCTTTGGCGGCGATTCACTGCAGGGTCGCTATCACTTTCTGCGACTACACCCGTTTTCTGTAGCAGAACTCGCGATCACGACACCCTCCGATTTCGCAGCGCTGCTGCAGTTGTCCGGCTTTCCCGAGCCTTTTCTTGGCGGCAACGCCACGGAAGCACGCCGCTGGTCTCTGGCGTATCGTGATCGGCTCACTCGAGAGGAAGCGATCAGCGTTGAGACAATCAGCGATCTCGCCAAGCTCGAGTTGCTGGCGATTGCGCTCCCCGCCCGCGTCGGCAGCCCTTTATCGATTAATGCGCTGCGCGAGGACCTGCAGGTCGCACATCAAACGCTCGCGCGCTGGCTCGACGTGCTGGAACGCGTATACGCGATTTTTCGCATTGCTCCGTTCGGCGCACCGCTGCTGCGCGCGGTGAAAAAGGAACGCAAGCATTATCACTTCGACTGGACAGTCGTCGAGTCCATGCCGGCGCGGTTCGAGAATCTGGTCGGCGCGCACTTATTGAAGTGGGTGCAGTATCAGATCGACACGCAAGGCCGGGCGATAGAGCTGCGCTACTTTCGCGATATCGACGGACGCGAAGTTGACTTTGTCATCGTCGAGCGCAGCGGCAAGCCGCTCGCATTCGTCGAATGCAAATGGGACGACGCGCCGCTTGATCCATCACTTCGCTACTTGCGTCAGCGGTTTCCTTCGGTGCCGGCCTGGCAGGTCAGTGCCATAGGCCAGCGGGACCATGTCACGCCGGAAGGAATTCGCGTCGCACCGGCGACGGTACTGCTGCGAGAGTTGATCTAGTGCAGCGTCAGTTAGCGCTTCTCTAAGCTGTTACGGCTTGACGCCGACAAACAGAATCCCGTCAGTGCGAGCCGCGGTCGGTGTGGCGCCGTAAATACGCTTGGCCGTCGCGTCGAAGTAGGCGATACCGCTCATGGTTTGATTAGCAAAAAAGCACGGAGCAGCACCGAAAGTCAGCGAGAGGTTGAAAACGTTACCTCGTGAGCGAGGAGCAACCGACCCGACACCGTGCAGCCGCTCGCGCCGACTCCGTTGAGCGCCCCGCTCGATGTGATCGTAACGTTCGCGTTTTCTACACCCTGGGAGAACGCTACTTGTCCCGCGAACGTTCCTGCTAGTGCAGCAATCGAAGGCGCGGTGTCATAAGCCGCGTCGAACGTACTCGTGAATGTGGTAGGCCCGCCGGATGTATACGAGACGGTTCCGTTCAATAACTGTTTGGCGTTATAGCTGGCCGACACGGTCGCATTGAGAACGCCCAAGCCTTCCAGGTTGAAGTCGCGTGCATTGCTCGACGAGAAGCTGCCGTTGTTTGACGTTCCGTTGCCCTGAACCACGCCTGCAATGACGGCCGGATTCCCAACACTTGAATACAACACGTAGAAGGAATCGTCATCCAGTACAAGGCCGGTTACGGTGCGATTGGTACTGGTTGCACCGATGTAGAGGCCCTCTGCCGATGCCGGCGGCGGAGGCGCGGGTGCTGGCGCAGGGGCCGGCGCGGGAACCGGTGCTGGAGAATCACCGCCGCCACCGCAAGAAACAAGCAAACCGGTAGATAACGCTGCAAGGAAAAGACTGGCTCTGCTCATTCATTGCTCCCGCTTCCCGTGATTGAGATGTCGCGCACGGTAAGCAGCCAGGAGAAATCAAATGCTTTGAACAAAGTCCCCCCCCCCCCCCCAATTCTCCATTTCTCGGGACGTGGGGCTTGCCTGACTTCAGTCGAAGACTGGGAAATCTACTTCGACGCAGACTTCTTTCTCGACGACCTCTTCGCGGGCACCTTGCCTCCCGCCCTGCGCGCCTCTGACAGCCCGATCGCAATCGCCTGCTTCTTGCTCGTGACCTTCCTGCCGGAGCTGCTCTTTAACGTGCCTTTCTTGCGCTCACGCATTGTCTTCTCAACTTTTTCAGATGCTTTCTTGCCGTACTTGGCCACGGTGGCTCTCCTGGGTGTGTGGGCGACTCTGACCGGAAGCAAACATCGTTCGCACCGCGTTACTTCGTGTACTTGGGCTGATACAGCTGAACCTTGAAGCCGCCGGGTACGTTGAAGAACGTCACCCATCCGAAGCCGTGGTCTTCGGCCTTCTGCGCGAACTCGACTCC
>JBGSWY010000386.1:0-5368 GCA_041751715.1 Burkholderiaceae bacterium | reverse complement strand
TAGCCGGCCTCGGCCAGCAACTGCTTCGACCGGTTCATGTCGTACGGCAGGCGTTTTTCGGCGTCCGGGTTCGACGCGAGGATCGACGGTGTGATGCCGCCGGTCGGCGCCGACGAGCCCCGCATGATGCGCGACTTGATCGCTTCGATATCGATCGCCTGGTACACCGCCTGCCGCACGCGCAGATCCTTGAACGGATTCTTGCCCTTCACGTTCGAATACAGCAGCTCGTCACGCGTCTGATCGAAGCCGAAGAACACGACCCGGTTTTCCGGCCCGCGCAACACCTTGGTTCCCTTGTTTTCTTCGATACGGCGCACGTCCTGCGGCGGCGGATCGAGCACGAAGTCGACCTGTCCCGACAACAGGGCAGCGGTACGCGTCGCATCGGCGCTGACCTGCGTGTAAACGATCTCGGTGACATTGCCGGGCGCGCGGCCCTCCTTGGCACCCCACCAATCCGGGTTGCGCTTCAGCACGGTGCGAATGCCGGGTTCGCGCGTCACCAGCATCCACGCGCCGGTGCCGTTGGCGTTGCGCGAAGCAAACGTCTCTTCCTTTGCCTTGAAATCTAATGGGCGCTCGACCTTGTTCTTGGTCGCCCAGGCCTTGCTCATGATGTAGATCGTGGTCGCGTGCTCGAGCGTGACCGGATTCGGCTTGTCCTGCACGAACTCGACTGTGAAGTCGTCGATCTTGCGCGGCTTGCCGACCGGAATCGCATACTGCCGAAGCTGCGAAGCCGGATGGCTGGCGCGCTCGTACGAAAACACGATGTCGTCGGCGGTGAACGGCGTGCCGTCGTGAAACTTGACGCCCTGGCGCAACGTGAAGCGCCAGGTGGTCGGATTGATCTGTTGCCAGCTGGTCGCGAGCCCGGGTATCAGCTTCAGCGTGTTATCGCGCATCACCAGTGTGTCGTGGACCGACTGCGAAAACATATTGGTCAGGCCTTCGTTCTGCGAGAACGGGTCGGCCGTCTGCGGGTCACCCTGCGAGGCCCAGCGCAGCGTCTTGGCGTCGACCGCGGTGACGGCCAGCGTGACGGTCGTGAGCAGTACCGCCAGATAACGTTTGATCATGATGAGCCTCCTGGGACGGACGCGGGAACGTGGGTCAGTTTAGCCTCGGATCATTGCTCGTACGCGCTGCAGATCGTCCGGCGTATCGACGCCCGGCGGCAGCGCGTGGGCGAGTTGCAGCACTGCAATGCCGATGCGGTGCGCGATCGCGCGCAACTGTTCGAGGTGCTCGTGCTCTTCGATCGCCGGCTTGGACAGCCGCGGATACCGCTGCAGAAACGCGGCGCGGTACGCGTACAGACCGACATGCCGCAGCGCCGGCAGCCCCACTGGCAGTTCTCTTCGACTTCCGGCGAAAGCGTCGCGCGGCCATGGAACCGGCGCACGCGAAAATGTAATCGCGCGTCCGGTGACATCGATCACGACCTTGACCACATCGGGACTGAAAAACTCCGCCGCATCGTCGATCGGGTGCGCCGCCGTTGCAATCTCGCAATCCGCGCGCTCGCTCAGCAACTGTGCGACCGCATGCACCACCTCCGGTGGCAGCAGCGGCTCATCAGCCTGTACGTTGACGACGATCGTGTCCGGCGCCAGCGAGAGCTGACTGGCCGCTTCGGCCAGCCTATCGGTGCCGGTCGTGTGATCTGCGGAGGTCAGGATGCAGTCGATAGCGTGGCTGCGGCAGGCCTCGGCGATCTCCTCGCTATCGGCCGCGACGACGACTTGAGTGGCTCCGCTTTGCGCCGACTGGCGCGCAACGCGGACGACCATCGGCACGCCGCCGATGTCCGCCAGCGGCTTGCGGGGAAGGCGAGTCGATGCCAGCCGCGCCGGCACGATCACAATGAAGTTCAGAGTCAACGGCCGAGTTCAGCGGGTTCAACCTTGCGCGCATCCGATTCGAGCATCACTGGAATGCCGTCGCGAATCGGATAGGCGAGTGCGTCCGCCTTGCACACGAGTTCCTGCGCGGCCTTGCGATAGTCGAGCAGTCCCTTGCAGACCGGGCACACGAGGATGTCAAGCAGGCGATGGTCCAAGAGCATTTCTCCTTGACGAGATGCGGGCGACCACGGCGTCAATCAGTTGCGGATCGACCTCGGTCTCCAGCGGGACGACCCACAGTCGCGAGTCGTTCGCCAGCGCAGCATTGTCGGCGCATTTTACGGCGTCCTTTTCGGTCATCAGGATTCGGTCTGCGGTGCAATCGGCAAACGGATTCACGCTGTAGTCAAAATGATCGGCAAGCGGCAGCTCCTCGATCACCAGACCGGCCGCGCGCAGCATCGCGAAAAATCGGTCGGGTGCGCCGATGCCGGCGGCAGCGGTGAATCGCCAGCCATGCGAACGCTGCTCGGCGGCCAATGACGACAGTTCGATGCGAAGCTGCGGCGCGTGCAAGGCGTACGCGTGGGCAAGGCGGCTGCGCATCGGATAGCGCGGTGCGGTGGCCGCGATCTGCGGCACGTCTCCGTTCAGTACGATCGCATCGACCCGATCGAGCCGGTTGCCTGGCTCGCGCAACGGGCCGGCCGGCAACATCCAGCCGTTGCCCAAGCCGCGATAGTGCAGCAGTGCAATTTCCATATCGCGCGCCAGGCGCAGATGCTGCAAGCCGTCGTCGGCGAGGATCACGTCGCATTCGGGATGAGCTTTGCGCAACAGCTGCGCGGCCTCGGCGCGCCGCTTCGCGATGGCGACCGGTACTCCGGTCGCGCGCACGATCAGCAGCGGTTCATCGCCGACATGACGGGCGTCGTCCGCCGGACGCACCAGGCGCGGCGTCGAATCGAGCGCGCCATAGCCGCGCGACACGATGCCGGGGTGCCATCCGCGTTCGGCCAACGCCCGCACCAGTTCGAGGGTCAGCGGCGTCTTGCCGGTACCGCCGACATAGAGGTTGCCGATCACCACCACCGGTACATCGAGCTGCGCCGGCCGCAGAAGACCAAGCGCGTAAAGCGTACGGCGGCAGGCGTAGCCCACGTAGAAGAGGACCGACAGCGGCGCCAGCAGCCAGGCGAGTGCACCGCGCCGCTGCCACGCTTCAGTCAGGGCGAGTTGCAATCGTGTGCGCAAAGCGCTACTTACTTGCCGCCGTCAGTGCGCTGCGTGGCAAAGCTGATTCGAACGATGCCGGCCAGGCGCGCCGCTTCCATGACGCCGATCACCGCCTGATGCGGCGCTTGCGCATCGGCATTGATGATCAGCAGCGTTGTTTCCGATCCCTTACCCTCGGTCGCCTGGCTGGCGGCGCGCAGCGCCTCGGCGAACGAGCGTACGTCGCTCGATGCCAGCAGCTGCCGCTCGATGGCATAGCGACCGTCGGCCGTGACCGCGACGTTGATCTCGTTCGGCTGCACGGTAGGCTGTGCCGCGTCGGCAGACGGCAAGGTGATCTGCAGCTCCGCAAAGCGCGAGTAGGTCGTACTGACGGCGAGAAAAATCAGCACGATCAGCAGCACATCGATCAGTGGGATCAGATTGAGCTCGGGCTCCTCATCCAGCGCGCGGCGAAAACGCATCAGCGCTCAACCCGCTCAGGTTTTACCGCTGCGAAGACCGTTTCGAGCAACCGCTCCGCCTGCTCTTCCATGTCGACCAGGTAATCGTCGACCAGGCGCTTGAAGTAGCGATACGCCAGCACCGCAGGGACCGCGACGATAATGCCGAGCGCAGTGCAGTAGAGCGCCACCGAAATGCCGCGCGCCAATTCCTGCGGGTTCGACCCCGCCTGCTGTGAGGCAAAAATCGCGATCATGCCGACGACTGTGCCCAGCAAACCCAGCAGCGGCGCGATCGAACCGATCGAGCCGAGCAGCGTTAAATTCTTGGTCAGTCGATTGGCGACGACGGCGCCCGCGGCCTCGATCTGCTGCATTGCGCCTTCGCGACTGGTGCGCTCGTTGCGCAGCCCGGCTGCGAGCACTCTGCCGAGCGGCGAATTGGCCTCCAGCTTGGCAATGACTTCCGGCGTGATCTGACGCTTCTTCCAGATGCCGAGCACATCGCTCAGCAGCGTTGCCGGCACGATTTTCCTTCGCTGCAGGGCGACCGCTCGTTCGATGATCAGCGCCAATGCCAGAATCGACGCCAGAATAAGGGGCCAGACCGGCCAGCCGAGCTCAACGATGATGGCGAACAACGGGAATCCTTTGTGATGTGAGCGCTTGCGCGAGCGCGCACTGTAGAGACGCATGCCACGCGCAGCAAGTTTCCACAATTGCTGTGGACAAGTATGTGAAGAAGTAGGGGCCGGGCAGCCTAAGCCTTTGTTGCAATTTGGTTTGTACGGCTTGCACAGCGGTTAGGCAGTGTTTAAAAGCTTTGGATTTTCAACACGTTAACTTAAACATGATTGCAACAAGCCTCACGCATCAGCGCGATCCGCGACATGCCTTGTCGTGTGGACAGTTTTTGCTCGCAAACCCGCATGACGCTTGATATTGACGGCCCGGATCCAGCACTGGCGCGGGCTGCGCTGACGGTTTCCGCGTTGAACCGCGCAGTTGCGCGCTCGCTCGAGCGAAGTTTCCCATTGGTGCGGGTTCGCGGCGAACTGGCAGGCCTGTCACGCGCGGCGAGTGGCCATTGGTACTTCGCATTGAAGGACGATCAGGCGCAGGTCCGCTGCGTGATGTTTCGCGCGCGCAATCATTTGCTCGACTGGGCACCGCGTGATGGCGACGACGTCGAGGTCAATGCCGTCGTTTCCCTGTATGAGGCACGCGGCGAGTTTCAGTTGAGCGTCGAATTCATGCGCCGCACCGGTCAGGGGCGGCTGTTCGAGGAGTTTGTCAGGTTGAAGGATCGGCTCGCGCGGGAGGGAATGTTCGCGAGCGAGCGCAAGCGGGCGCTGCCCCGCATACCGCGACGGGTCGCCGTGATCACATCGATGCAGGCGGCGGCGCTCGCCGACGTCGTCACGACTTTGTGCCGCAGGGCACCGTATGTCGCTGTGAACATCTATGCGGTGCCGGTGCAGGGAGCGGGCGCAGGGGCGCAGATCGCTGCGATGCTCGACCGCGTATCGGCGCGCGCTGAATCAGATGCGGTCGATCTGGTTCTGCTCGTGCGCGGTGGCGGTTCGATCGAGGACATATGGTCGTTCAACGAAGAGATCGTGGCACGCGCGATACTCGCGTGCTCGGTTCCGGTCGTCGTAGGGGTTGGGCACGAGAGCGACATCACGATCGCCGATTTTGCGGCCGATCTGCGCGCGCCGACACCTACCGCGGCGGCCGAACTCATCGCGCCCGCGGCGATCGCGCTGCTGGGCGATTTTCAAGGCTACGTCGAGCGGCTGCGGCGTTTGCAGGCGCATCGTCTGCAGACGGCGGCGC
>JBGSWY010000385.1:0-7660 GCA_041751715.1 Burkholderiaceae bacterium | reverse complement strand
GAAGCGACGCCGCGGTAGCGCCTGATTCGCTGGGTCGCGCCGCGATTGCGGCGTCGGCCGCCGGCGCGCGTGAACCATCGACGAAGTCCGCCAGCGCATTGCGCAGTTCCGCGGCTTTCTGATAGCGCGTCGTCGGATCCTTCGCCATCGCCTTGCGCACGATCTCGACCAGCGCTGGCGGCGTTTCGGGACGAATCCGTTCGATCGACTTCGGATTCGCAGACAGCACCTGATCGAGTGTCTCATCGACCGTGCGGCCATCGAACGCGCGCCGCCCGCACAGCAGCTCGTACAGGATCGTGCCGAGGGAGAAGATGTCGCTGCGCGCATCGAGCGGCGCACCGTCGGCCTGCTCCGGTGACATGTAATTGGGGGTGCCGACCAGCTGGCGCGTGCCGCGCGGTTTGGCCTCGGGCATCGGCGCCAGTGCGGTGCCGAAGTCGAGCAGCTTCGGCTTCAGATCGCGCGACAGAAAAATGTTGCTCGGCTTGATGTCGCGATGCACCAGCCCGCGCTTGTTCGCATAGTGAATCGCGTCGGCCACCCGCATCATCATCGCCGCGGACTGGCGCGGGCTCATGCGGTTGCCGCTCGCCAGGTACTCGTGAAGGTCCTGGCCATGCAGGCGCTCCATCGCGATGTAGGCGAAGGCATCTGTCTTGCCGGCGTCATAAACCGTGACGATGCTCGGATGGCTCATGCCGCCGGCCGACTTCGCCTCGTGCAGGAAGCTTGCCTCGATCTGCGTGCGAAACTGGTCTTCGCGCGCCAGCGGGATGATCTTGATCGCGACTTCGCGCGCCAGGACGGGATCGTTCGCGGCGTAGACGACGCCATAGGAACCACGGCCGATCTCGTTCAGGATCGTGAATCGGCCAATCGTCTTCGGCGGTGCCGGCACCGGCAAATCGACCGGGTCCAGCGGAACAGTAGCGGTCAGTGGCTCAGACATTCGCTGCTTAACATCGGCGGGCGATTATCGCACTGTGGGCGACGCGTGATCGGCGATCAGTGATCTGTGATCGGCGTAATCATCGGCGCAATTCGGGCTTTATCGAGAAAAGATGATCCGTTCGTTACGTAGCAAGCGAGCCTGGGCTACGAGCGCGATCGCGGTAACGGCGAGCGCGATGGCGCCGGGGAGCAGGATATCGACCGCAGATACCGTCTCGCCGCGCAGCGCACGCATCATCACTGCCTGCTGCGCCAGCGCGGGCACGAGCAACTGCCAGGCCGCATCGCGAATCGGCAGGAACAGCGGCAAGATCGGCGTGAAGTTGACCAGCATCGCGAGATAGGTCGCGTAGGTCTGCGCCTCCTTGTGGCTGCGGCCGTAGGTTGCAGCCAGCATGTTCAGCGACGCGATCATTGCGGAAAAGGGAAGCAACATCACGATGAACAGCGCGAACTCGCCGAGCCCGAACTGCATCAGTGCAGACAAATTCTCGCTGCGTACGAACAGCATCGCTGTCATGAAGCCGATCAAGGTCAGCACCACGACGGTGGCCGAGCACAGCGCCACCACCGCCCACTTGCCCAGCACCATGGCGCCGGTGGACACCGGGTTCATCAGCAGCGGCTCGAGCGAGCCGCGCTCGCGCTCGCCGGCGGTGACATCGATCGCCACGCTGATGGCACCGGCGACCGAGCCCAGCAGCGCCAGCCAGGGCACCAGGAACAGCAACTGTGCGCCGCGCGATTGGCTGCTCGCCAAGTTGATCTCTTCGATCTCGACCGCCGCCATCACCTGCGGGCTGACGCCGCGCGCCAGCAGACGCTGCATTCCGAGCTCGCGCGTGAAGCCGCGCACCGCGGCCAAAGCAACGCGGGTCGCCGGCTGTGCCCGGGTGGCGGTTTCATCGAACATCACCTGCAGCCGGATCGTCTCGCCCGCCGCCAGCCTTGCCTCGAACTTATCGGGCACGACGATGACGGCATTCTGCAGCCGCCCGGACGTTATCCGTGCTGCATAGTCGTCGGGTGCGTCCCTGACCGTCGTGCCGGCGCGCTGCAAAAAGTTGACCAGCGTGGGCGCTGCGCTGGCGTTTGCAACGTAGATCTCGCGCCTGGCCGCACCTTCTTCGACGCTCGAGATAAAAATCGACAGCAGAAACAGCGTCAGCGGCCCTGCAAGCATCGAGGTAATCAGCACGATCAGCCAGGTGCGGCGATCGCGTACCGCATCCGTCAGTTCTTTGCGAAACGCGGTGAGTGCAGTGTTCACGTTTCGTACGCCAGCTTGACGAACGCGTCTTCCAGCGATTCGGTTCCCGCCTCGGCACGGATCGAATCTGCCGTTCCGTGTGCCACCGTGCGGCCGCGCGCGACAATCACGATTTGATCGGCGAGTTGCTCGACTTCCTGCATGATGTGCGACGAGATGATCAGGCATTTGCCGGCATCGCGCAGGTGCATCAGCAGCCGCCGCAGTGCGCGCGTCGAAACGACATCGAGCCCGTTGGTCGGCTCGTCGAGAATCAGATGGTGTGGGTCGTGAATCAGCGCTCGTGCCAGCGCCACCTTCATTCGTTCGCCGGTCGAGAAACCCTCGATGCGGCGCTCGAGCAGCGAACCCATGTCTAACAACTCGGCCAGCATCGCGAGCCGATCCTTGCCTGCTTGCGACGGCACGTTGCGCAGCTGCGCGTAGTAGTCGATGTTTTCGCGCGCGGTCAGTCTTGAATACAGCCCGCGCGAGTCCGACAGCACGCCGAGATGCGCGCGTACTGCAAGCGTGTCCGTCTGGACGTCGATATCGCCGACTCGCGCCTGGCCGCGATCGGCGCGCACCAGGGTGCCGATAATGCGCAGCGTGGTGGTCTTGCCCGCACCGTTCGGTCCGAGCAGCGCGGTAATGCAGCCGTCCTTTGCGACGAACGACACATCTTCGACGGCGGCCACGCGCGCGCGCTTGCCGTCGATTTTGGCGTCGAATGACTTTGCGAGATTGCGGACTTCGATCACGGCTGCTTCGCTGGCGATGGGCGCCGGGCCGCCCCAGGCCCACCGCGTGCCCCTCGCGGGGGGCGGCCGCGCAGGGACCGGGGGCGAGCCCGTTTCGGCGCGGCCACTGGATCGATTGCGCTGAAAAAGCTCGGCGCCGGAATGCGCGCCAGACATTCACCGTCGATCGACTCGAACGATGCGTCGCGTACGAAACGCGACACCAGCTTCGGCGCGCAGCCCTGTGCGCTGATTCCGTGCCCGAGGTTCGGTGCGACGATGTGCTTCGCGTTGCCGAGTCGTTGCGCGATCGAATCACCATGACGCGGCGGTGTTGCCGGGTCGAGCCCGCCGGAGAAAATGAGCACCGGTACGCGTGTCGATGCTACCGAGTAGAACTCCGATGGCACGGCACGCGACGGGACGAGGCGGCATGCCTGTTGATACAGCTCGGCAAACGCGGAGCCGAAGCGGGTTGCACCCGCCTGCGTTGCTGCCGCAGTGTCGATGCGAGGCACGTCCTCAGCGCAGAGCACCGCGAAATGCATGCCGACCGCAAAGTTCTCGTTGACGCCGCCGCTGATTGCCGCACTAAGTGCGACCAGTGCGGTGAAGTCACCGCGCCCCGCTTCAGCCAGCGCAAACGGCAGCACCGACGCAAGTTGCGGCACATATAAAGGTGCGCGCAGCAGCGATGCCAGCATTTTGCGGTCGAGCCGGATCGACTCGGTGGCGCCGGTCAGTGGATGCGGCACCTGAATGTCGATCCCGCTTTCGGCACGTTTCAGCAATGCCGAGATGCGCTCGTCGAAATCGGGATACCGGGTGCGGCACCGCTCGTCGCGAGTGCACGCTTCGCCGAGCGACTTCAACGCGACATCGGCATCGATCGCGAATGAGATGGGCAACACCATGTCAGGCGGAGCAACGCCGTCGAGCACCGCGGTTCGCACGCGCTCCGGATACTGGCGCATGTACTCGAGCGCAGCACGAGTTCCGTACGAGCCGCCCCACAGGTTGATCTGCTCCGTTCCCAACCGCGCTCGCACCGCCTCAAAGTCGCGCACCGCGATCCACGTTGCGTACTGGCGCAAGTCCGCCGGTAGCGCCGTCAAGCACGGACCCAGCCGCGCGATCTGCTGGGCCGGCTCCAGAGCCGAAGCCAGCGAAGATTCGTCGACTTCGCATTCAAGCGGATTCGAGCGCCCGGTTCCGCGCTGATCGATCAGCACGATGTCGCGCCGCGCGTTCAACTCCGCCAGTACCGGCATCACCTGCCGCGCGACCCGCGTTGCCGCCTGCCCCGGCCCGCCGGCAAACACGAAAATGGGATCGGACTGTTTGTTGCGCGCCACCGCAGGGATGACCGCGAACCTTACATCGATCGTGCGGCTCGAAGGCGAGTCGGGATCTTCCGGCATCTGCACCGTGCCGCACTTGACCTCACGCTCGACTCCCGGAATCCGACACGCCTCGAGCGCTGCCACGTCGCTCGACGAGCGACACGATGCCAGGCCGAGTAACGCCAGAACTGCGGCGAGTGAGACTGCGATCAGTTTCATCCGGTGATTCAAGAGTTGATGCGCGCGAACGATAGCAACCTAGGTTCGCGCAGCAGCGGTTGACGAAGCTACGCCGCCTACGGCGTCGGTCGCTTCGCGACTGCTCTGCGGTGCTCGCCAAGGCCGGCGCGAAACAGGGCTAAAAGCGCTGTTTCGCCTAAGAGCCCCGGTCCTGGCTCCGCTCCTCGACGACGCCGAAAGGCGGCGCATCTGCGCCAGCCACTGCTGTCGAGACAGCGTCACGATTCGTGATGTTTTTTTTCTTTCCTCCAACACGCGAGAGCACCTCGACGCGCAAGCGTTGGGTGGAGATGCCCTGCCTTTGGGACGTCGTCGAGGAGCGGAGTGCCAGCGGGGTCTTCGAGGGCCTGCCTGTCTGAGTGAGCGCAGCGAGCGAGTTTGCAGGCCCGCCGCTAGCGCGAGTACCGCAGAGCAGTCGCGAAGCGACCGACGTCCAGGCAGGGCAGCTCCGCTCAACGCTTGCGCGCTGCGATACGTCAGCTGCACGTCGCGCTGATTTATTCGGTACCGCCGATGCTGACCGATTCCATGTTCAGCACATTGTCCGGCCGATGCGCAACCGTCACATTGCTGCGCATTGCCCACGGGATCATCTGCCGGTGCAGCGGCACGTGGTGCACCTGCGCGTTGTGCTCGGCGATTGCCTGCCGGATCATGTCGCGCCGTTTATCGCCGTTCGGCTCGACCGCTGCGCCATCGATCAGCGCGTCGAGCTTCGGGTTGACGTAGCGCCCATAGTTGAACGAGCCGTTGCCGGTCTTGTCGTCCTTCGAGCGCAGCACCGGGGACAACGTGGTCTGGGCGTCGGTAATCGCGCCGCCCCAGCCCAGCATGAACATGCTGGTGTCGTGCTTTTCAAGCTTTGGAAAGTAGGTTGCGCGCGGCTGCGTCGAGACCCTGGTGTTGATTCCCACCTTGGTCAGCATCGCCGCCACTGCAATGCAGATTTCCTCGTCGTTCACATAGCGATTGTTCGGGCAGTCGAGCGTGACCTCAAAGCCGTTCGGGTAGCCGGCCTCGGCCAGCAACTGCTTCGACCGGTTCATGTCGTACGGCAGGCGTTTTTCGGCGTCCGGGTTCGAGGCGAGAATCGACGGTGTGATGCCGCCGGTCGGCGCCGACGAGCCCCGCATGATGCGCGACTTGATCGCTTCGATATCGATCGCCTGGTACACCGCCTGGCGCACGCGCAGATCCTTGAACGGGTTCTTGCCCTTGACGTTCGAATACAGCAGCTCGTCGCGCGTTTGATCGAAGCCAAAAAACACGACTCGGTTCTCCGGCCCGCGTACGACCTTCGTGCCCTTGTTCTCCTCGATACGGCGCACGTCCTGCGGCGGCGGATCGAGCACGAAGTCGACCTGTCCCGACAACAGGGCAGCGGTACGCGTCGCATCGGCGCTGACCTGCGTATAGACGATCTCGGTGACGTTGCCGGGCGCGCGGCCCTCCTTGGCACCCCACCAGTCCGGGTTGCGCTTCAGCACGGTGCGAATGCCGGGTTCGCGCGTCACCAGCATCCACGCGCCGGTGCCGTTGGCGTTGCGCGATGCAAATGTCTCTTCCTTCGCTTTGAAATCCAATGGGCGCTCGACCTTGTTCTTGGTCGCCCAGGCCTTGCTCATGATGTAGATCGTGGTGGCGTGCTCGAGGGTGACCGGATTCGGCTTGTCCTGCACGAACTCGACGGTGAAGTCGTCGATCTTGCGCGGCTTGCCGACCGGAATCGCGTACTGCCGAAGCTGGGAAGTCGGATGGCTGGCGCGCTCGTACGAAAACACGATGTCGTCGGCGGTGAACGGCGTGCCGTCGTGAAACTTGACACCCTGACGCAACGTGAAGCGCCAGGTGGTCGGATTGACCTGCTGCCAGCTGGTCGCGAGCCCGGGTATCAGCTTCAGCGTGTTATCGCGCATCACCAGTGTGTCGTGCACCGACTGCGAGAACATATTGGTCAGGCCTTCGTTCTGCGAGAACGGGTCGGCCGTCTGCGGGTCACCCTGCGAGGCCCAACGCAGCGTCTTGGCGTCGACTGCGGTGACGACCAGCGTGGCGGTCGCGAGCAGTACCGCCAGATAACGTTTGATCATGATGAGCCTCCTGGGACGGACGCGGGAACGTGGGTCAGTTTAGCCTCGGATCATTGCTCGTACACGGCTCAGATCGTCCGGCGTATCGACGCCCGGCGGCAGCGCGCGGTCGAGTTGCAGCACTGCAATGCCGATGCGGTGCGCGATCGCGCGCAGCTGTTCGAGGTGCTCGTGCTCTTCGATCGCCGGCTTGGACAGCCGCGGATACCGCTGCAGAAACGCGGCGCGATACGAGTACAGACCGACATGCCGCAGCGCCGGCAGCCCTGCCGGCAGTTCTCTTCGACTTCCGGCGAAAGCGTCGCGCGACCATGGAACCGGCGCCCGCGAAAATGTAATCGCGCGTCCGGTGACATCGATCACGACCTTGACCACATCGGGACTGAAAAACTCCGCCGCATCCTCGATCGGGTGCGCCGCCGTTGCAATCTCGCAATCTGCGCGCTCGCTCAGTAACCGTGCGACGGCGTGCACCACCTCCGGTGGCAGCAGCGGCTCATCAGCCTGCACATTGACGACGATCGTGTCCGGCGCCAGCGAGAGCTGACTTGCCGCTTCGGCCAGCCGATCGGTGCCGGTCGTGTGATCTGCGGAGGTCAGGATGCAGTCGATAGCGTGGCTGCGGCAGGCCTCGGCGATCTCGTCGCTATCGGCCGCGACGACGACTCGAGTGGCGCCGCTTTGCGCCGCCTGGCGCGCAACGCGGACGACCATCGGCACGCCGCCGATGTCCGCCAGCGGCTTGCGGGGAAGGCGAGTCGATGCCAGCCGCGCCGGCACGATCACAATGAAGTTCAAAGTCAACGGCCGAGTTCAGTGGGTTCAACTTTGCGCGCATCCGATTCGAGCATCACTGGAATGCCGTCGCGAATCGGATAGGCGAGTGCATCCGCCTTGCACACGAGTTCCTGCGCGGCCTTGCGATAGTCGAGCAGTCCCTTGCATACCGGGCACACGAGGATGTCAAGCAGGCGATGGTCCAAGAGCATTTCTCCTTGACGAGATGCGGGCGACCACGGCGTCGATCAGTTGCGGATCGACCTC
>JBGSWY010000384.1:0-12284 GCA_041751715.1 Burkholderiaceae bacterium | reverse complement strand
TCGGAGAACTGCGTCATCAGCGTCAAGAACAAGTCGCACGCTGTCACCGCGGAACTCGAAGTGCCGAAGGCGGGCGCCGAGGGCGTGATCATCGCCCAGGGCGCGAACATTGGCGGCTGGAGCCTGTACGCGAAGGCGGGCAAGCTCAAGTACTGCTACAACCTTGGGGGCGTGAAGCGTTTCTATGTTGAGGCCACAACTCCGATCCCGGCAGGCGATCACCAAGTACGCATGGAGTTCGCGTATGCCGGCGGTGGCTTGGGCAAGGGCGGCAAGGTGACGCTCTACACCGACGGCAAGAAGGTTGGGGAAGGCAACGTAGAAGCGACTCTAGCGATGATCTTCTCCGCCGACGATGGATGTGACGTCGGCGAGGACACTGGCGCTCCCGTTTCCGAAGATTACGGCCCGCACGGCAACGCCTTCAACGGTCGCGTCAAGGGCGTACAGATCGCCATCGCAGATGCCGCTGAAAATTCGGATCACTTGGTGAAGCCGGAGGATGCCATCCGCATCGCGATGGCGCGGCAGTAAACAACCGGGAGCCGAAGCTCCCACCGGTATGCGGGGCGCGGCAATGCGCTGCGCCTCGCATCCTTGATTCGAGCCAAGAACCAATAAGCGGAATTACTTCGAGATTGCCAGATGTCCTTTGACAGTGTGCCCATTTGGGCGGTGCTCCTCGCGACGATTGTTCTCGTCTTCCTCGCGATCGAGGTCGGTCTTCGCTTGGGAAAAACACGGCGCCTTCAAGGGGGAGGAAAGCTCGAAGTCTCGGGTGCAATGGTCGGGGCGGCCATGGGTCTGCTCGCATTCATGCTGGCTTTTACCTTCAACGGTGCGGCGGGCCGCCACGATGCCAGGAAGACTCTGATCATCGAGGAAGCGAACGCGATCGAAACGGCGTGGCTGCGCGCCGGGTTTCTGGCCGACCCATATCGCACCGATAGCCGCGGTCTGCTTCGAGACTACGTCGACCTGCGCGTGAAGGCGGCGCGCGGCGAGGTGGAAATCGCCGAGGCGCTGCGCGGGTCCGAGGCGCTGCAAGAAAAAATGTGGGCCTTGGCGGTGGAAGTCGGTCAGAAGAATCCCGCCTCGATCACGGCCGGGCTTTTTATTCAGTCGCTGAACGAAGTCTTTGACCTTCACTTGAAACGAGTAACGGTCGCGATTCGGAACCGGGTCCCGCCGACGACCTGGATTACGTTGTACCTGCTGATGGCTGTCGGCATGGCGATGATGGGAGCCCAGCTCGCTCAAAGCGGGACGCGCCATTTCGGAATCGAGCTGGCGCTGGCCGTCTCGTTTTCGCTGGTGCTGCTGCTGATCACCGATCTCGATCGTCCGCAGCAGGGGTTCATCACCGTCAGTCAACAGGCGCTGACCGAGCTGCAAACAAAATTGAAGGCCCGATGAGTCTTCCGGACTTCTCGCTGCTCGGAGGTCCGCTGCACCGTCTGGGCAGCCGTCTGGGCCTGGTTCGCGGAGGCACGAACACGATTGCACTCGGACTGGCGCTCGCCGCTTTCTTGTGGACCGTGCTGTTCGTGCTGACGTTGATCGAGGGAATCAGCGATCAGGTTTTTTCCCTCTCATTGATCGGCAGCCACGTCCGCCTGCTGGTAGTCATTCCATTGTTCTTCGTGTGTGAAGCGTGGATCGATCCGATGTTTACGACGTTTGTGCGCGAGATCGCGCGTACGGAGGTCGTGCCCAAAGCGAAACTGCCGGCGCTGAAATCCGAAATCGAGCGCATCGCCCGCTGGAAAGATTCCTGGCTGCCGGAAGCAGCGTTCCTGCTCGCGGCCGTGCTACTTCCGCTGATCGCGCCGCAGTTGCATGTGGCCGGATCGTCAGCCGCGTACGAACCGAGCCAGATCGGGGGCGCGATGACCCTGACCGGCGAGTGGTACTGGGTCGTCTGCATGACTGTGTTCCGCTTTCTGATGCTTCGCTGGCTGTGGCGGCTGGGGCTGTGGTGTTTTTTCCTGTGGCGCGTGTCGAAGCTGGAGCTCCGCCTCGTGCCGACGCATCCCGATGGCGCTGCCGGGCTCGGATACCTGGAGGTTGTGCACAGCCAATTCGCCCCGTTGATCTTCGCGATCTCGGCAGTCGAGGCCGCATCGCTCGCCGAGCAAATCTCCGCGGGCACGATGCCCTTCGAGGGGATCTATCTCGGGTTCGCAATCGTCCTTGTGGTGAACGCGGTGCTGTTTCTCGGGCCGCTCTGCATCTTCGCTCCCAAGCTCTGGCTGGCCCGGGTGAAGGGCTTGAGCGACTACATGGCGCTCGCGTCGCGTTATGTGATCGACTTCGACCGAAAATGGCTCGGTCCAGACCCTGGCCAGAGGGAGCCCTTGCTGGGCACGGCGGACCTGCAGTCGCTGGCCGACTTGAACAACAGCGTCGGCGTCGTCAGCGACATGCGCCTGGTCCCCGTTAGCCAGCGCATGTTGCTGTTCTTCGCGGCAGCCGCGTTGGTGCCGATGCTGCCGCTGGTGCTGTTCAAGTTTCCTATCGACGTGCTGGCCGCGAAGCTTGTCAACATGTTGTTCGGCGTGTGACGTGTGTCGCGCTCAATGCTGCGATGGTCAACTGATTCGAGGAGAGTTTGCATGTTTAAGAACAAAGAGTTGTTTTGCTTGACCGCCGCCGCGCTGATGGCCGCGATGCCGTGCGCAGCGATGGCGCAAGCGGCTCCCGGCGCGCCTACTGCCGCGGGAGCTCCATCGCAGCGGCTTTCGCCGGAGCAGCTGGAGAGCGTCGTCGCACCGATTGCGCTTTATCCCGACGATCTGCTCGCGATCCTGCTGCCGTCGTCGACCACGCCTGTCGAAATCGTCAAGGCGCAGCGGTTTCTGGAGAAGCACAAGAAGGACTCGAAGCTGCAGCCGGACGCGAGCATGCCCGCGCCGGTGAAAAGCCTGCTCAACTATCCCGACGTCGTGAAGAAAATGAACGACGACCTGGATTGGACCAGCAAGCTGGGTGCGGCGGTCACAGCGCAGCAGAAGGATGTGGTGGACGCGATCCAGGCGTTCCGGCGCAAGGTCTACTCGGTCGGCAACTTGAAGACCGATGACAAGCAGATCGTCGTGGTCGAGAAGGAGACGATCAAGGTCGTGCAGGCCGATCCGCAAGTGATCTACGTGCCGCAGTACCAGCCGACGCAGGTGGTCGTCGTGCAGACGGCGCCGGTGTACGCGTACTACCCGACGCCGTACCCGGTGTACTACTACCCGTATCCGCCCGGCGCCGCATTCGCGACCGGCGTGTTCGTCGGAGCCGCGACCGCGTATGCCTTCAACTGGAACCGGGCGACGCTGTACACCAACGTCAACGTGAACGATCTGCAGCAGGAGCGCATGAACTACGCCAACAACGCGCGCGAAGACCGGCAGTCGCAAAGCCAGGGCAACCAGACCCAGCGACAAAATCAGTCCAGCCAGAACCAGCAGCAGCGGCAGGACGCGATCGCGGGCACGAGCGGCACGAACCAGTCGCAGCGGCAGCAGGCAGCAGCGACCCAGCAAACGCAGCGACAGGATGCTGCGGCGTCTCAGCAAACGCAGCGTCAAGCGGGAGCGACGCAACGACAGGACGCGATGGCAACCCAGCAGGGTCAACGCCAGCAGAGCGCGTCACAGTTTCAATCGTCGCAATCAGCATCACAGCGCTCACCGGCCTCGGGTGGCGGCGCGGCAGCGTCACAGGGCGGCGCGTTCAGCGGAGTCAGCTCCGGCGCAGCAGCTTCGCGCAGCAGCGCACGCGGGGCGCAGAGCTTCTCGGGCGGCGCCCGGAGTGGCGGCGGTCGGAGCGGCGGCGGCCGGCGCTAAACGGAGATCCCACATGACCCAACTTGCCAACATGCAAAAGAATTTTGTTTCGAAGCTATCCCGGGCGGTGGTTGCGACCGCGCTCGCCGCGTTCTCTTTCACCGCAGCGGCGCAACAAGTTTTCAATTCGCCCGAAGCGGCGGTCGATGCCATCGTTGCGGCGGCGAAGTCGAATGACGAGTCCGCCATCGTTCAGCTCTTCGGCCCGCAGAGCCGCGACGTTCTTGGAACTGCCGACAAGGCACGCGATCGCGAACTGCGCTCCCAATTTGCGGCCGCGGCCGGCGAATACCGCAGGCTCGACAGCAACGCCGACGGCAGCCAGACACTCGTCGTCGGTTATCAGTGGTGGCCGCTACCCATCCCCCTCGTAAAGAGCGGCGCCGGCTGGCGGTTCGATATCGAAGGCGGCCGCACCGAGCTCATCAATCGCCGCATCGGCGCCAATGAGATCGAGGCGATTGTGATGCTGTATGGCTTCGTCGACGCGCAGCGCGCCTACGCCGCGCAATCACGCGACGGCAGCGGCGTGCGCGGGTTCGCTCGCAGGCTCGTAAGCTCTGCAGGAAAAACGGACGGGCTCTATTGGGCCGCCGATGCCTCGAAGCGCGATGCGCAGAGTCCGTTCGCCGAAATAATCGGCACGCCCGGCACCGGCGATGCCCCGATGCTGCGCAACGGCTACCGCTACCGAATTCTCACCGCGCAGGGTGCAAGCGCGCCCGGCGGCGCGTATAGCTACGTGGTGAATGGCCGCCTGCTCGCCGGTTACGCGCTGATTGCCTGGCCGGCCGAGTATGGCAAGACGGGCCTGATGACCTTCATCGTCAACCACTACGGCGATGTGTACGAGAAAAACCTGGGCCGCAACACAACGGCACTGGCGTCGAAGATGACCGCGTACGCACCCGATGCAACTTGGAACCGAATCGACGAATAGCGCCATGTCGGACGACGCTCACATCACCAAACCCCACCATGACCGCATGCAGGTCAACCATGGTTAGAGAGGCACAGGATTGTTGTTACTTCAAAGGAGCAGACAGTGAGCAAGACAAAAACGGTTAAACAGGACTCCCTCCCATTCCCGCGCAAGCCGTCAGGAAGCATCGCCGGCCGCACGATGCAGGAGTCGGTCTATAGCCCGAGCGCGGAAGAGCGTCACCTGCCCGAAGACGCGCCCAACATCCTGATCGTCCTCATCGACGACGCGGGTCCCGGGCTACCAACAACGTTCGGCGGTGAAGTCCAGACGAAGACGATGGATCGTGTCGTCAAGGAAGGTATCGCCTACAACCGCTTCCACACGACGGCGATGTGCTCGCCCACGCGCGCGTCATTGCTCACCGGGCGCAATCACCACCGTGTCGGCAACGGCCAGATCGCGGAACTGGCCAACGACTGGGACGGCTACTCTGGCCACATTCCGAAGAGCAGCGCGCTGGCGGCCGAGGTGCTGAAGCACTACGGCTATTCGACGGGCGCATGGGGCAAGTGGCACAACACTCCGGCCGAAGAGACAACCGTCGCGGGTCCTTTCGATAGCTGGCCCACCGGCCTCGGCTTCGAATATTTCTACGGGTTCTTGGCCGGCGAGGCTTCGCAGTACGAACCTAACCTGGTGCGCAACACGACGGTGGTGCTGCCGCCGAAGACTCCGGAAGAGGGCTACCACCTCAGCGAAGACCTCGCCGATGACGCTATCGACTGGCTACAGAAGCACAAGGGAATGCAACCCGACAAGCCGTTCTACATGTACTGGGCCAGCGGCGCGATCCACGGCCCGCACCACGTGATGAAGGAATGGGCTGACAAGTACAAAGGCAAGTTCGATGATGGCTGGGATGCTTACCGCGAGCGCGTGTTCAAGCGTGCGAAAGAGAAGGGCTGGATTCCCGCCGACGCGCAGCTGACGCCACGGCATCCGACGATGCCGTCGTGGGACAGCATTCCGGAAAGCCAGAGACCGTTCCAGCGCCGCCTGATGGAAGTGGCAGCTGGCTACGCAGAGCACGTGGACGTGCAGGTCGGACGCGTGATCGACGAGATCGAGCGGCTGGGTTACGGCGACAACACGTTGATCTTCTATGTTTGGGGTGACAACGGCTCGTCAGCGGAAGGCCAGAACGGCACCATCAGCGAACTGCTGGCGCAGAACAATATTCCCACCAAAGTAGAACAGCACATTCAGGCGCTCGACGAACTCGGCGGCCTGGATGTACTCGGATCGCCGAAGACCGACAACCAGTATCACGCCGGTTGGGCCTGGGCCGGCAGTACGCCCTACAAGGGCACGAAGCTACTGGCCTCGCACTTCGGCGGCACGCGCAATCCGATGGCGGTGCGCTGGCCGGCAAAGATCAAGCCCGACGGGAAGCCGCGTCCGCAATTCCATCACTGCAATGATCTGGTTCCTACGATCTACGAGATTCTCGGAATCACCCCGCCGCAGGTTGTGAACGGCATCCCGCAGGACCCGATCGACGGCGTGAGCTTTGCCTACTCCTTCGACGATCCGAAAGCCGAAGGCCGGCTGTTGACGCAGTACTTCGAGATCATGGGTAGCCGCTCCATCTATCACAACGGATGGATGGCCTCAGCGTTCGGTCCACGCACGCCCTGGCTACCCGGCGCGCCACCTGGAATCCACGAATGGACACCCGACAAAGACACCTGGGAGCTCTACAACCTGGCTGAAGACTGGAGCCAGGCCAACGACCTCGCGGCAAAGATGCCGGAAAAGCTCGCTCAGTTGAAGGACGTCTTCCTGATCGAGGCGACCAGGAACAAAGCGCTTCCCATCGGCGGAGGTCTGTGGATCATCGCGCTGCATCCCGAGATGCGCATTGCGCCGCCGTACAAGGAGTGGACATTCTCCGGCAGCATGACGCGCATGCCGGAGTTCTGCGCGCCGGCACTCGGCAACAAGCCCAACATCGTCACCATCGATGCCGACATTCCAGCCAATGCCAACGGCGTTTTGTACAAGCTGGGGTCGAACTCCGGGGGCCTCACGTGTTTCGTGGAAGACGGGATTCTCTGCTACGAATACAACCTGTTCATCATCCAGCGCACGAAGATCCGCGCGAAAAGCAAACTACCCACGGGTAAGGTCAAGATCGAAGTCGAGACTGCCTATGTTGAGCCTAGGCCTGCGGGTCCGCTGAAAGTGACCTTGAAGGCCGACGGGAAGGTGATTGCAGAGGGCACGGTGCCGATCAGCGCGCCGCTACTGTTTACTGCGAATGACTGCCTCGACATCGGCGTCGCGCTCGGTTCGCCGGTCTCGCTCGACTACTACGACAAGATGCCGTTCAAGTTCAACGGCACCATCGGGCAGGTGCATGTGAAGTACGTAACGGCGAAGCCTCAGGCAGCGAAGGAACAGCGTCGTGAAAAGCAGGCAGGCATTGAAGAGGTGCGGTAGCCAAACGGTGGCTCTGGTCCGCGATTGACAGGTTGTCTGCTAGCACAAACATGCGATCTGCGGCGCCTCGCGCCGCAGATCGTGTGCAATGAGCAACGCGTCAATTCAGATCTTTGTCCTTCCAATATTTCCGTCCGCCTGCTGCAACTCCGGCGGCAAGTCCGGTTCGGGTCATGGGATACACGTCGATAGGCGAACTCGTCACCTCGCCGGCTTCTTTCTTTGCTCCTTTGCCCTGAACTGCCGCTGCCGCCCCCGCGCCACCGCGGAGTACGGCAAGACCGGCCTGGTAACCTTCATCGTCAACCACTACGGCGATGTGTACGAGAAAAACCTGAGCCGCGCCACAACGGCACTGGCGTCGAAAATAACCGCGTACGCACCCGATGCAACCTGGAACAGAATCGACGAGTAGCGTCGTCGCTGACGTTACTATCAAGGCCCGTCACATTTTCTGGATACAAATGAAAAACATTTGTTTATTTCTGGCGATGACGAGCGTGATCGCCTTGGGGTCACCGGCGGCACAAGCTCAGTCTGGTGTCCCAACTCCACCTGATGCGGTTACGGTCGTTATCCAATTGACGTTGAAGCCCGGTAAAAAAAGAGAAGCGCCCAACGCGGTGGGGCGCGACATTCGTGCACTGATCAATAGGCAGCCCGGCTTGCTCAGCGAAGAATTTCTACAAAACAATAATCCTTCTGCTTCACCGTCCTACATGCACGTCACGCGGTGGGCCTCGTTCAAGGATTGGGAGAGCATCTTTACTTCTTCGGAGCTCATCAAACTCCAACGAGCAGGAGCAAATGCATACGCCATCACGGTGTCCGCGTTTAAGGCAGCCAAATAAAGGAGCGGCCCTAAGTAATTCAGAGCGCGGTCCATCATCAGTTAAAGAAGCGCTCCGGGAAAAAAGGCCGCGCGAGGCGGCGGCCTCGTGCGGCAACCGTGGTCAATTCAGGTCTTTGTCCTCCAATACTTGCGGCCGCCTGCTGCAACTCCGGCGGCGAGTCCCGTTCGGGTCATCGGATAGACATCAATCGGCGAACTCAAACCCTCTCCAGCTTCCTTCTTCGCACCTTTGCCCTGAACCGTGGCAGCAGCGCCCGCACCCCCTGCGAATTCCCAACCCGAGTCAACAAACTTCTGCATCGCGGCCTTATCGTTGAACACCAACACTTCGCGATAGTCCTTGATGCCGATGTCCAGGCCGGCGGTGGCCTGACCCATGTTCATGTATATGTCTTTCTTCGCAACACGGTCGTGCACGAGGCCCTTACCGCCGGCACCACCGAGAATGAACGAAACCCCGAAGCTGGAAAAGCATCCATACCCTGGTGCTTTGCTGATACGCGCCTTCATTTCAGGCTTTGCCTTGTAAAGCGTCGCGAGCGCTTCGTCGCACATCGCCCTTGCCTCTTTTTTCTGTGTGGCAGCATCGGCGGCGTGCGCGGGAGTGAGCGCAGCGAATAGCGCCAAGCCAACAACGAATCTAAGTGTCATGTTTCCTCCAAGAAAGTTTTGTGCTAACCGGGATGTCAGGTAACGCGTGTGGGTCTCATGTTCGCGCAAGCGCCATCCACTTGCAACCGCAAGCTATACCGTAAGCGTTTTTCGCCTCTCGGATGAAATGTAAAGTGCCTCGCCAAACGAAGCGATCCGAATCGGGCAACGTTGCCAGACCATCTCGTCACAAACAAGGAGTCGAAATGAAGCTGCGAGGTAAAACCGCGATCGTTACTAGCGCGGCAAGTGGAATCGTAAGGGGATCGCCCTGGAGCTCGCGCGGGAGGGCGCGAATGTCGCCATTGCCGATCTGAACTTGACCGCTGCGAACGCAACAGCCGCCGAGATCGTGGCATCGGGTCACAAGGCGCTCGGCGTTGCGATGGACGTCGCCAACGAGGAGGCGGTCGAGGGTGGAGTGGCTGCCGTTGTTAAAGCGTTCGGCGGCGTCGACATTCTGGTGAGCAATGCCGGGCCGGCGCTGTCGCTGCAGATCGTTGAGTTCGCACGCGAGCACGGCCGCGTCACGATGGCACTGCCCTGCGATTGACGGGGGCGAATCGCAACACGCTGAAGCAACACTTCCGAGCACTGGTCGAACAGAGCTACCTCAATCAGCGCGGCCGTGGCCGAGGCGTTTGGTACGAGTTGCGATGAACCCACGGCCTGCACGTCATCCCGTTCATAGCAGCGATTCAAGGCCCAGTATGCGTGTGAGCCACGCCTTGAAACGTTTTCCGGCCGAGGCCTTGGGATCTGAATCGAAGCTTTCGTTGCCATCAGTCCAGGTCAGATCGCCATCCTTTAGCATCACCTGCCACGCGCGCTGACCCGAGGTCTGCATGGCAAAGATCGTTTCGAGCTGCGATGCCAGCACGGGGTTTTCGACCAGAACACCTTGCTCGGAATTGAGCCAGGTGGATCGCGGGTCGAGGTTGTAGCTGCCGACAAACAAAGTTCGCTTATCGACCGCAAGCGCCTTGGTGTGCAAGCTCGCGCCGGATGATCCGAACAAGCTTGAATCCACCTTCGTTCCCGTCTGTGGCTTCAGCTCGTAGAGGTTCACGCCGCCGGCGAGGAGCGGCTTGCGATGACGCGAGTACCCGCCGTGCACCGCTGCGACGTCGCTCGCGACGAGCGAGTTGGTCAGCACGCGCACCTGCTTACCCGACCCCGCGGCGGCGACCAGTACATCGGTGGTCCCTACGCCGGGCACGAAATACGGCGAGATGACGGTGATATCTGTTTTGGCCGATTTCACCCACGGCAACAATGCGGCCGCGACCAGCGTTTGCTGCGGCTGCTGTTCGGTCATCGTGACCTTGAGCGGGTCGTCTGAGACGAACGTATACGTGGACGCCCATTGCACCTGCCAATCGCCTGAGACGAGGCGCTTTACTGCGTCGCCTGCGCGCAGTTCCGTGGCGTAGCGACTGCTCGCGGCGTCCCGCGTATGCGAGAGAAGCAGCGCGCGCAGCCGGTTAAGCTCTGCGACGTTGACGCTCGCTGCGTCTAGTGACTCGATCGGGTAGACCACCATGGAGTTCCAGTACTTGTCGAACGAGGCCGACGCATCGCGCACGACCGGGCCGATCATTGCGAAGTCGAGATCGACGAAGTTCACTCCATCGCTGGCGCCGTAGTATTCATCGCCGATGTTGCGGCCGCCGACGAGGGCGATGCGGTTGTCCGCGATCCAGCTCTTGTTGTGCATGCGGCGGTTGACTCGCTGGAAGTCCGTCAGCCCCTCGCCGATCAAGGCGAGCATTCCGGCCCGCGACGCGAAGGGGTTGAACAGGCGCACGTCGATGTTCGGATGCGCCGCTATGGCTGCGAAGCCGGCGTTCTTGGCGCGCGCATCCATGTCGTCAACCAGCAGCCTGACCTTGACGCCGCGATCGGCCGCTTCGATCAGCTGCTGCGCAAGAAACATCCCGGTGAGATCGGCGTGCCAGATGTACGTTTGCACGTCCAGGCTGCGTGCGGCCAGGCGTGCGCTATGCACACGAAGCGCAAATGCCTCCGGCCCTTCGATCACGAGACGGAAGGCGGATTGACCGGGACGCTGCGCTTCGGCCGGCGCGATCGCGCGATCGAGCGGACCGCTGTCAGTCATTGGAATGGCGGCATCGAATGGCAAGTCGGGCCGCGGCTGAAGCTGCGCGCACGCCGCGAGGCTGCTTACTAACAAGAAGACTAAGACGCGATGAAGCGAATGCATAGTTCCTGCACGAAACGAATCGCGGGTTGACCTTTCAGCGTGGCAGCCGAGAATTATAAGAAGGCAGCATTAAGACCAGTCGTTGTTCGATCTTGAAAAGTTTCCTCTGGGATTGTTGTTCGCACGCGGCTCACCAACTTTGTACTGCTCGTTTTCATTGCGACGGTCGGATTGTCCGCCGAATTCTCGGCATCAGCAGCGGGCTGGGCGTTGATCTGATGACCGCCGGAAGCGCTCGTGCGCGCAGGCGCTTCGGGTGAGAGTTTCGGCGTCTCGATCATTGCCCGCACTCGATTCGGGATCGCCGGGGCCGCTCGTCGAAGCGATCGTCGTCAATGTTCTGCTGCTCGGCCTGTTCGCGGTGCAGCACAGCGATCGATCCGCGCATCGCCCAGCGCAAGGGCTGACGTTGAGGTCGTTGGACGGTTAACGATTCGCCGCGAAATGGCGATGCAGCCGCCACGTGAGCAGCGGACCGAGCACCGCTCCAACTCCAACCGAGCACCAAGCCAGTCCCCACGCCTGCTGCCCCGGATCGCCTCCGCCGGCCCAGTCGAGCACAACGCCGAACACCCACGGGCTGATCGCGCCCATGCCGAAGCCCAGCACCGAGCGCACCGAAAACGCGAAACCGATCTGATTCGACGGTACGGTTTCCGTGAGCACGGTGGAGAACACGGAAGAGTCGCCGATTGCAGTCACGTTGTAGATGATCGCAACCAATGCAATCAGCCAGAACGCGCCGCCGATCATCCAGCCGAATGCAAACGAGCATGCGAGGCTCGCGCAGCTCATGATGAGGATGACGCGCGTGCGCCCGATGCGGTCCGAGAGCGTGCCGCCCGCGACGCTGCCCACGACAGACACCAGATGCGTCAAACCGGCGATGCCCACGCCCAGCGCGAGCGCGCCGCTTGAGAGTCCGCCACCCTGCGCAGCAGCTGCTGCCACCAGAAATGCGGGGAGCCATGCCCACATACCGAGCAGTTCCCAGCAATGGAAAGTGTATGAGCCGATCGCCAGTTTCGCCGGTTTGTTCTGCCAGAGCCGTCGCGCGGAGACAAGCCAGGGAAGATGTTCGGACGCATGCGGCCGGGCGTCCGGAGTACCGCGCAGCGCCATCCATCCAAGCACGGCACCGGCGACCGTGGCTGCTGCAGACAGTGCGAGCGCGGCACGCCAGCCGGCCCACGGCGCAATCGCGGCGCTGGCGATTAGCGACACCGCGTAACCGAACGATCCCGCGGCCAGGAACCAACCCATTGCGGTGCCGCGTTTCGCCGGCCCGTAGCG
>JBGSWY010000383.1:0-7172 GCA_041751715.1 Burkholderiaceae bacterium | reverse complement strand
CCATGACCATGCCGATAATCAGAACGGCCACCGCGTCCGACGAAGCTGCCGTTATCGACGCGATGATGCTGGCGTTCAGCGCCGATCCTGCTACGCGCTGGACCTGGAGCAACCCACGCGAGTACGTTGCGCATTTCCCTCCCTTCGCCCGGGCGTTCGGCGGCGGGGCGTTTACGCATGGGAGCGCCTACCTCGTTGACGGCTACACCGGTGCAGCGCTATGGCTTCCGCCGGGGGTCGAGCCCGACGAAGATGCGCTGATTGAGCTGTTGCAAATTACGGCGTCCGAGCGGAGCCAGCAGCATGCCTTTCAGGTTTTCGAGGAGATGGGCCGCTACCACCCGAGCGAGCCGCACTGGTACTTGCCGCTGATGGGCGTCGACCCGTTTCACCAGGGCAATGGATTGGGCTCGGCGCTGATGAAGCACGCACTGGCCCCCTGCGATCGCGACCAAACGCTCGCCTATCTCGAATCGTCCAATCCGAAGAACATTCCGCTCTACGAACGGCATGGCTTCGAGTTGCTCGGCACCGTTCAGGCGGGGACATCGCCCCCGATTTTTCCGATGCTGCGCAAAGCCCGACCCAAGCCGGAACTTTTGTAGCCGATTTGTCGATTCGGCCCAGCCTGATTCGTCGTAGGTGCAGGAGCCCGGAAAACGGGCTTCAACCCGAAACACATGGAGAGATAACGATGAGATTCATGGTGATCGTCAAGGCCGACAAAGACACAGAGGTCGGCGTCATGCCGACCGAGAAGTTGCTGGCGGACATGGGCAAGTACAACGAAGAGCTGGTGAAAGCCGGCGTGATGCTAGCGGGCGAAGGACTGCATCCGACGTCGAAAGGCAAGCGCGTCAGGTTTTCCGGCACCAAGCGCACCGTAATCGACGGGCCTTTCGCAGAGGCCAAGGAACTGGTCGCCGGTTTCTGGCTCTGGCAGGTGCGGTCGATGGAAGAAGCGGTCGAATGGCTCAAGCGCGCGCCGTTCGACGGAGGTGCCGAGGTCGAGATTCGGCAGGTCTTCGAGGCGGATGATTTCGGCGCGGAGTTCACGCCGGAGCTCAGGGAGCAGGAAGAGCGCCATCGCGCACAAGCCGAGCTGAACAAGGCTGCGGTGCGCTAGTGACCGCCTGATTCATTCAACGCAACCAAGGAGCAATCATGCAAGTTCAGCCCTATCTTTTCTTCAATGGCCGCTGCGAAGAGGCACTCGAGTTCTATCGGAAAGCGCTCGGCGCCGAAGTCGAAATGCTGATGCGATTCAAGGACAGCCCCGATCCGCCGCCGCCCGGTGTGGTGCCGCCAGGCTCCGAAAACAAAGTGATGCACACCAGCTTCCGCATTGGCGAAACGACGGTCATGGCATCCGATGGATGCGCGTCGGGGGAATCGGGCTTCCAGGGGTTCTCGCTATCGATCTCGGCGCCCGACGCTGCCGCGGCCGATCGCATGTTCAAGGCCTTGGCCGACGGTGGGCAGGTGCAGATGCCGCTCGGCAAGACCTTTTGGTCGCCGTGCTTCGGCATGCTTGCCGATCGCTTCGGCGTCGGCTGGATGGTCGGCGTCGAAGCGAAGGAGAGTGACGAAGCGATCCACGATCAACGGGAGGCCATGAAGGCCCTATGAGGAAAGCCGGGCAAGGCTATCCTGGTCCACGGGGGCGCCGACTTTGCACAATCGCTTAGCAGGCTCGGGCTCATCGGTGAATATCGGTTGATCGCGCATCCGGTGGTCCTGGCCGGAGGATTGCCGATGTTAAACAGCCGATGGACCTGAAGCTGCTGAGCACACGATCGTTTCCGAAAGGCGCGGTTGCGTTGATCTATGAGCGCACCGAATAAGGATCACATTCGATGAAATACCTTTGCCTCGTCTACAGCGAAGAGAAGAGCCTGGAACACGTGCCCGACCACGAGTGCGTGACTTATGACGCGGCGCTGCGCGAGAGCGGCCAGTGCCTCGCCTCCGAAGCGCTGCAGCCGGTTCACACCGCCAGGACGGTGCGGGTGCGCAAGGGAAAAGTGTCGATCGTCGATGGCCCGTTTGCCGAGACCAAGGAGGTGCTTGCCGGGTTTTATCTGATCGAGGCGAGGGATCAGAACGAAGCTATCGAGCTGGCGGCGAGGATTCCGCCGGCGAGAGTGGGAAGTATCGAAGTGCGGCCGATCCGCCCGATCCGCGAAACGGTGCTCGGTGAAGCGAGCGCGAGTCGCTAGCAGGAGCGCATGGCGCAAGACACATGCGTTATGAGGAAATTCGTATGGCAGATTAGCGCCACGCTTGACGGTTCTCTACTTTGACGGTTCTCTACTATCAGCCACGCCGATGAAACTGTTGCAGCGTGACCTCCACTGACACGCACCGCACGATCGATGCCGTCTGGCGGATCGAGTCGGCCAAGATCATCGCCAGCGTCGCGCGCATGGTGCGCGACGTGGGCCTTGCCGAAGAATTGGCACAGGACGCGCTGGTCGCTGCGCTCGAGCGCTGGCCCGAGTCGGGCGTGCCGGACAACCCGGGCGCGTGGCTGATGACGACGGCGCGACATCGCGCGATCGACCGGTTGCGCCAGCGCAAGCTGCACGAGCGCAACGAAGACGAGCTGACGTACGAGATCGAAGGCCAGCTGGCTGCCGCTGCGCCCGATCTCGAAGCCGAGGTCGAGGCCGCGCTTGACGATCAGATTGGCGACGATCTGCTGCGGCTCGTGTTTACCGCGTGTCACCCGGTGCTGTCATCGGAAGCGCGTGTCGCGCTCACGTTGCGCCTGCTCGGCGGCTTGACGACCGATGAGATCGCGCGGGCGTATCTGGTGCCGGAGCCGACGATCGCGCAGCGCATCGTGCGCGCCAAGCGAACCCTGGCGGCGGCGCGCGTTCCGTTCGAAGTCCCGCGCGCCGATGAGATCGAGGCACGCTTGTCGTCGGTGCTCGAAGTGATTTACCTGGTTTTCAACGAAGGCTATTCGGCGACCGCCGGCAGCGACTGGATGCGGCCTCAGCTGGCCGAGGAAGCGCTGCGTCTCGGGCGCATTGTGGCTGAGCTGGTGCCGCAGGAGCCCGAGGTGCACGGTCTGGTGGCGCTGATGGAGATTCAGGCGTCGCGCATCGGCGCACGCACCGGGCCGGGCGGCGAGCCGGTGCTGTTGCTCGATCAGAATCGCGCGCAGTGGGACCAGCTTCTGATCCGTCGCGGCCTGGCTGCACTCGCGCGCGCCGAGGCACTGAGCGGCGCGCATGATGGCTTGGGCCCGTACGCATTGCAGGCGAAGATCGCGGCCTATCACGCGCGGGCGCTCGCGCCCGAAGACACCGACTGGACCGGAATTGCCGCGCTGTATGACGCACTCGCGCAGATTGCGCCATCGCCGGTGGTGGAGCTCAATCGCGCAGTCGCCGTTTCGATGGCGTTCGGTCCCGCGGCAGGACTCGAGCTGGTCGATGCGCTCGTCTCGGAGCCGCTGCTGAAGAGCTACCACCTGCTGCCAAGCGTGCGCGGCGATCTGCTCGCCAAGCTCAAGCGCTTCGACGAGGCACGGTCGGAGTTCCAGCGCGCCGCAACGCTGACGCGCAACACCCGCGAGCGCGCGCTGCTGCTGCAGCGCGCGGCCGCTTGCGTTAGAGCGTGACCAGGTAAAAGACAACGCCGCCGGCGACCGCCGCCAGCACTGCGGCACGCAGCCGGATTGCCGTGCCGTCTTCGGCGGCCGGCGCCGTTACACCAAGCTTGTCTCCGGTCAGCATCGGTGTGATCAGGTCTTCGCGCCGCACTAGCAGGTAGAACGCAATCGCCGCCACATGCAGCGCGACAAACCCGGCGATCAGCCAATGGTTGTAGTAGTGCAGTGTCGACAGGCGATCGCTGGTGGCGCCGGATACGAACTTGACCCACGGTCCTTCGGTGTAGCTGCCGTCGTTGGTGAAGACGCCGGTGGCCACCTGTACGACCAGCACGATCAGCAGTGCATACACCGACAGCGTGCCGAGATCGCTATGCCCGGCGGCGACGACCGATCGCCTCGAGCGCAGCGTGAGCCACACGCGAGTCGGCGACGGCAGAAAGTTGGCGAAGCGTGCGTAGCGCGAGCCGGCAAAGCCCCATAGCAAACGGAACAGCAGCAGCGAGGCAATCGTGTAACCGGAACGGAAGTGCCATTCCAGCCAGTCGCCGCCCATCTTCCCGGTGGTGAACGAGAACACGACCAGCGCCGCCAGCAGCCAGTGAAACAGCCGCGTGGGCAGATCCCAGATGCGAACCCTTGAAACCATCTCAGAAACTACTGCGCGGCCCGATCTTGCCGCTGCAATGCTCGCCGCAACTCGGGTACGTGTGCGCTCCTTACGGCGACCTCGTACCGCTCGCCAGGTTTCTGAGACGGTTCCAGACGCTCGGCTCGATCACTTACGGAACGACTTGCGTTTCGTCGTCCCGCTTGACAGGCTTCACGAGATCCTCGCGCTTGATGCCGAGATACATCACGATCGCGGCGGCGACGAAGACGGAAGAATAGATGCCGAACAGAATGCCGATGGTCAGCGCGAGTGCAAAGTGGTGCAGAGCCGGGCCGCCCAGGAACAGCATCGACAGCGCCATGGCCAAAGTGCAACCGTGCGTGATGATCGTGCGCGAAATAGTGGCGGTGATCGCCGAATCGATCACCTCGACCACGGTGGCGCGGCGCATCTTCCTGAAGTGCTCGCGCACGCGATCGAAGATGATCACCGATTCGTTGACCGAGTAGCCGAGCACCGCCAGCACCGCTGCAAGCACCGGCAGCGAGAACTCCCAGCCGAAGATCGAGAACATGCCGACTACCAGGATCACGTCGTGCAGATTGGCCACGATCGCCGCCACCGCGAATTTCCACTCGAAGCGGAGCGCGAGATAGATCATGATGCCGATCACGACCATCAGCAGCGCCAGCAGCCCGTCCTCCGCCAGCTCGGCACCCACCTGCGGCCCGACAAACTCGACCCGGCGCAACTCCACTTTCGGGTTCTGTGCACGCAACGTTTCCATCACGCGCTCGGCTTGCTGGCCGGACGTGAAGCCTTCCTGCAACGGCAGGCGGATCAGCACATCGCGCGAGGTACCGAAGGTCTGCACCTGGAATTCACCGGTCGCCTGCTGCTCGATCGCGCCGCGGATCTGTTCCAGCTGAGCGGCTTCCTGGTACGCGACCTCCATCACCGTGCCGCCGGTGAACTCGATCGATAGATTCAGTCCGCGAAACACCAGGAACCCGACCGCGAGGAGGAACGTGATCGCCGAGATCGCATTCAGGATCAGCGAATACCGCATGAAAGGAATCGTGCGGTGAATCTTGAAGAATTCCATGGGGTGTCCTGATTACTTACCTTGCGCCGGCAGAGCCAGGCTTCCACACCTGGCCGACCGAGATCGCGGGCAGCTTCTTGCGCGTGCCGTAGTACAGATTGACGATCCCGCGCGAGACGTACACCGCCGAGAAAATCGACGTCAGAATGCCGAGTACGTGCACCACCGCAAAGCCGCGTACCGGCCCGGAACCGAACGTCAGCAGTGCAATGCCGGCGATCAACGTCGTGATGTTCGAGTCGATGATCGTGGCGAAGGCCTTGTCGTAACCTTCGTAGATCGCCTGCTGCGGGGTGCGGCCGTTGCGCAATTCCTCCCGTACCCTTTCGTTGATCAGCACGTTGGCGTCGATCGCCATGCCGAGCGTGAGCGCGATCGCCGCGATGCCGGGCAACGTCAACGTCGCCTGCAGCAACGAGAGCAGCGCGATCAGCAACATCAGATTGACCGTCAGCGCTGCGACCGAAATCAGCCCGAACACGCGGTAGTAAACGATCATGAAGAGCGCGATCGCGGCGAAGCCGTACTGCGTCGACCTGAATCCGCGTTCGATGTTCTCGGCTCCGAGGCTCGGGCCGATCGTGCGTTCCTCGATGATTTCCATCGGCGCAGCGAGCGAGCCGGAGCGAATCAGCAGTGCGAGGTCGGCCGTTTCCTGCACCGAGAAGTTGCCGGTGATCTGAAACTGATTGCCGAACTCGCCCTGGATCGTGGCGACCGAGATTGCTTCGCCCTTGCCGCGCTCGTACAACACGATCGCCATCAAGCGGCCGATATTCGCGCGCGACGCAGTGCGCATCGAGCGGCCGCCCGCCTCGTCCAGCCGGACCGACACCGCAGGCCGTCCGTTCTGATCCAGCGTTGCCGACGCGCCGTTCAGCTGATTGCCCGTCGCCACGATTTCGCGCTTCAACGGGACCTGCCGAATCGTGCCGCCTTCCAGGCGCTCTGGCACCGACACCGCGCCGGAACTGCCGGCAGCCATTGCCTCCTGATCGACCAGACGAATTTCAAGCGTCGCGGTGCGGCCAAGCAGCTGCTTGGCGCGCGCCACGTCCTGCACCCCCGGCAGCTGCACCACGATCCGGTCCGCGCCCTGCTGCTGGATGACCGGTTCGGCGACGCCCAGCTCGTTGACGCGGTTATGCAGTGTCGAAATGTTCTGCCTGAGGGCGGAATCCTGAATCTCCCTCTGCGCGGCCGGCGACAATGTCGTGATCAGCGCCAGGTCTTCACCGCTGCCCGTCTCACGCTGTGTGAGCTCGCCGACCTGCGTTCGCAGCAAATCCTGCGCGCGCGAGCGCATGTCTTCGTCGCGAAAGCGGACTTCGATCGACGCCGGGGTCTTGTTGATGCCGGTGTGGCGGATATTCCTTTCGCGCAACAGGGTGCGGATATCGGATGTCAGCGTATCGAGCCGCTTGTCGACCGCCGCACGCATATCGACCTGCAGCAGAAAGTGCACGCCGCCGCGCAGATCCAGTCCGAGGTACATCGGCAACGCGTTGACGCTGACCAGCCAGCGCGGCGTGTTCGAAATCAGATTCAGCGCGACGATGTAGCCCGGGTCTTCGGTGTCGGGATTGAGCGCGCGCTGCACCACATCCCGGGCCTTCAATTGCGTGTCGGTGTCGACGAAGCGCACCCGCACGGTCGCATTGGTCCCGATCGTGTCGTAGAAGACGTCCCCGTGCGGTATCTGCGCGTCGTCCAGGGTCGTTTCGATGCGCGACATCAGCGCCGGATCGATCTTGACCGTCTGGCGCCCGGATGAAACCTGCACCGCGGGCGATTCGCCGAAAAAATTCGGCAGCGTGTAAATCGCGCCGAAT
>JBGSWY010000382.1:0-17933 GCA_041751715.1 Burkholderiaceae bacterium | reverse complement strand
GCAGCACCGCGGCAACGATCATCGGGGCCATGGGAGGTAGGTAGCGCACTGGCCCGCTCTGTGCTTGAATCCCCGTGCTGACCACACGGGGAGCATCACATGCGGATCGAAGGACAGAGCAGGAACGTCGAAGACCGGCGTGGAATGGGCCGTGGGGGGCTGATCGGCGGCGGCATCGGGACCATCGTTCTGGTTGTCGTCGGCCTGATGTTCGGCATCGATCCGCGTGTCATTCTCGGCATGGCAGAGACCGCGCAAACGGTGCAGCAAACCCGGGCCCCGCAGGAGCCGGGAAAGGCGCCGACCGACGCGGAAGGCCAGTTCGTTTCCGGCGTGCTGCTGGACACCGAGAAAACATGGAACGCGCTGTTTCAGCAACTCAGTCGTAATTACAGCGAACCGAAGGTTGTCATCTTCGAACAAGCCACGCGAACCGCGTGCGGCACCGGTCAATCGGCGATGGGGCCGTTTTATTGCCCGCTCGACCGAAGCGTCTACCTCGACCTGGCGTTTTTCAAGGCATTGCAGCAGCGCTTCAATGCGCCCGGCGATGCCGCTCAGGCGTACGTGATCGCGCACGAGGTCGGCCATCATGTGCAGAACCAGCTCGGCATCATGGAAAAAGTGCAGGCAATGCGGCAGCGCGCGAGCGAAGGGCAGTCCAATCAGCTATCGGTACGCCTTGAGTTGCAGGCGGACTGTTTTGCCGGCGTGTGGGCCCATCACGCCAACAACCGGCAGTTGCTCGAAGCGGGTGACATCCAGGAAGCGATGCGTGCCGCGGCGGCCGTCGGTGACGACAACATCCAGCGCCGCACGCAAGGCCAGATCGTCCCCGAAAGCTTCACGCACGGCAGCTCCGAGCAGCGCATGCGCTGGTTCATGACCGGAATGAAAAGCGGCCAGATCAGCGCGTGCAACACATTCGAAGGGGTGTGAGCGCGCGCCGTCTCGCGATCGACTGCGCCGCGCTTGCTTGGCGAACCGGTGGCCCTGCGCGGCAAGCTCATTAACGTGCGGATGCCAGCAAGCGCACGGCGATGACATCCCTGACCGCCCGCAATCGCGACTGCGAAATCATGCGCCTCGAAGCGCTGCATCTCGCACGCCTTTCAGATCGTTTAGAAGATGAACGCGCCTGAGTCGCTGTCGCGCCGTTCCAATCTCGATGCAGCGCTGCTCGAGGCTGGGGTTCCGTTGCCGATCGCATCGTATTTCGACGCCGGCTGGTTCGAACGCGAGCAGCAGCATCTGTTCGCGCCTGGCCCGAACTACGTGGGCAGCGAGCCGATGGTGCCCGAGGTAGGCGACTACATGACGCAGCCGTCGAACGACAGCCGCAAGGTGCTGGTGCATGGGCCTGTTGGCATCAATCTTCTGTCCAACGTCTGCCGGCATCGACAAGGTCTGCTGCTCGACGGCAGGGGCAATAACACCAATATCGTGTGCCCGCTGCATCGCTGGACGTACGACCTGAACGGCGAGCTGCTCGGCGCGCCGGATTTCGATATCACTCCCGATTGCGCGCTGCCGAAAACGCCGCTGACCCGCTGGAACGGGCTGCTGTTCGCCGGGCCGCGCAACCCGACCACGGACTTGCAGGATTTTCCGCTCACATCCGATTACAACTACGGCGACTATGTCCTTGAAAAGGCCGTGGTCGCGGAATATCCGTTCAACTGGAAAGCGTTTCTCGAAATCTACCTCGAGCTGTATCACGTCGAAGCGATGCATCCGGGCTTGCAGAAGTGGGTCGACCCCGCCAACTATGAATGGGGCTTCGGCGATCGCTGGAGCTACCAGATCCTCGGCATCAAGGACGGATTGAAATCACAGGTGTCACCCAACTATCAGCGCTATCGCGATACGATTCTGCAGTACTCCGGCGGCGAGCTGCCCAAGTACGGCACGGTGTGGTCGATCCTGTATCCGAACGTGATGCTCGAGTGGTACCCGTACGCCCTTGTGGTCAGCACGCTGATTCCGCGCTCGCCGGAGCTAACCACCAACGTCGTCGAGTTCTATTACCCGGAAGAAGTGCAGGCGTTCGAGCGGCAGATCGTCGACGCCCATCAGGCGGCGTATGCGGAATCCGCCGCCGAGGACGCGCAAATCTGCACTCGCCTGCAGCGTGGCCGGCGTGCGTTATGGCTGGCGGGCGAGGATGACAGCGGTCCGTATCACTCGCCGCACGAGGACGGCATGATTCACCTGCACCACTTTATTCGACGCGAGATGGGCCTGCGTTGAACCGCTTGATTCACCGCCTCTACTCGCCGCGCACCAGTTGGACCAGGCGATTGACGTCGATCGTGCGCGCTTGCTCCTCGATCCGCGCAAGATAACGGCCCTGCAGCGACTTGCCCTGCTGCAGCAACTCCCCGAAGGACTGCTTCAGCAGACCGGCGTGCATCGTCCGGCCGCCGGCGTAGTAGCGTCGGGCCACCTGCCCGATCGCGTACGTGGTGGCAAACGAGAATGCGATGCCTGTGGCGCCCCTTGTTACTGAACCGAGCAAGCCACCGGCCACCGAACCCAGCAACTTGCGCCCGATCTGCTCCAGATACTGCCCGGTCATTCCGACCCCGAGCGTTGCGAGCAGGTCCTTGACATGCCCCCGATCGAGTTCATAGCCATGCGCCTGGCCAATGCGATACACCAGCTTCATCTGCAGCGGAATGATCGCCAGTGATGCGAGCGACTGCGGCAACAGTTCAAGGGCGCCGTTCGTGATGGCCGCCTTGAGAATGATGGATTCCATTTCGGAATCGTCGATCGATGCGCCGGCGGCCACGACGGGCCCAGCCGGCGGGGACAGCGCCGGACTTGCAGCCGCCGTGACAGATAGCGGCGCTGTGACCAGCGCATCCGCGCTGGCAGCCGTTGCTGCAATGGTGGGCTGGCCGAGTCCGAGCGCATTGCCAAGCTGCACGAGAAAGCGGGTTTCAGCTTCATTGCGCAAGCCGTCCGCGTCGCAAACGCCCACCGCGATTTCATAAGCCAGCATGCGCGCTTCGTTCGAGTGCAGTTGCGCCGCCGCTGCCTGAATACCGACGCGCTTCATCAGTACCTGCTGGTACAGATCGGGTGCGTTGAGTTCGGCGGCGAGCGCCTCGGCCGCGCGCCGCACTTCCCGCCGCTCCCGATCGTCCTGAGTGCCGTCTGCAAACGCCGCGAGCAACGCGATCGTCAGTATTGCCTGCTTCTCTTCCGCCAACATGTCATTTGACTTTCGTTTCTTCGACGAATCTTATTAGACTGGTGCCCACTTGCATGGGGAAGCGCAAATGAGAATCCTGGTAGCGGTGGACGGCAGCAAGTTCAGCCGCGCGGCAGTTGAATTCGTGGCATCGCGATCGACGCTTATAGGCATCGATCCCGAGGTTCATCTGATAAACGTTCAATTGCCTATTCCTCCCCATGCTGCGCGCGCTGTCGGCAAGGATGCGGTGACCGCGTATTACCGCGATGAAGCGCAGAAGGCGCTGAAGCCCGCGCAGACGCGGCTCGACAAGGCGGGATTTGCGGTGGTCGACTTTTTCACTGTCGGCCATCCCGGCGCGCAGATCAGCGCCGCCGCGGCGAAGAGCAAGGCCGATTTGATCGTGCTCGGCTCACACGGTCATTCGGCATTGCGCGGATTGCTGTTCGGCTCGGTGACCAATTCGGTGATGGCGCAAACCAGTGCCCCGGTGCTGATCGTGCGCGCGAATGAAACGCCGCCGACCGATTCGCTTAAGGTCGGCATCGCGGTGGACGGCAGCAAGTATGGGCGCGCGGCGGTCAAGTATGTGTTGCGCCATGGAGAGCTGTTCGGTGCGAATCCGAAGCTGACACTGATTCACGTCGTGCAGAACTTCGTGAACGTCGTGATGCCGGACATGGTCGGCATCGCACTGCCGTCGTTTACCGAAGAAGAAGCGCGCACCCTGCAGACGAAAGCCTTTGAGACAGCCGTCGGGCCGGCGCGCAAGCTGCTGAAGAAAGCCAGCGTCGCCGCTGACGAAATACGTCTGGTCGGCAACGCGGGTGACGAGCTGGCGACTTATGCGAAGAAAAAGAAGCTCGATCTGCTCGTGATGGGTTCGCACGGCTACGGCGCCTTCAAGGCGGCGATCATGGGATCGGTCACGACGCGCGTGGCGGCCGCGAGCGATGTAGCGCTGTTGTTGGTGCGGTGATCGGTGATCTTTACCGATCACCGATCGCTGATCACGCCGTCGCCGTTTCCTCTACAGCGATCGCATTCGCAGCCGCGACAATGACCGCGGCGATCCGGCCGACATCGCGCAGTTGCTCGACGCTCATTCCGCCCTGCTTCAGCAGCGAGTAGTGCGACTGCACGCAGAAGTGGCACTTGCCGACGATCGAGGCGGCCAGCGCATACAGCTCGAACAGCCGCTTGTCGACGCCGGCATGCGTTGCATAGGCCTGCATCCGCAGTTGCGCCGGCTGCGCCTTGAGCTCTGCATCGCCGGTCATTTCGACGTACGGATACCAGACATTGTTCATTCCCATCAGCGCCGCCGCCGTGAGCGCGGCGTTCTTTTCGAGATCCAGCAACGCGTCGGAGCCTCGGATGATCGCTACCAGGCGCGAAGCGTGCGCCGCGTACGCCGCCGCCAGCGCAACCGCAGTCGCCTCATTCGCCGGCAGTGACGAGCGGCCGAGCACGCCGTCCAGGTTGATGCGCACGTCCTTCGCGTAATCCGGAACCAGCGCCTTCATCTCGTTGATGTAGTCCATCGCGGTTCGCTCAGTGAGCCACGGCGGCTGCGGGCGGATTCAGGGTCGCGGTACCCACCGCACGATTGCAGGGGCACAGCTCGTCGGTTTGCAGGCCGTCGAGCACGCGCAGGATCTCCTCCGGGTTGCGGCCGACATTCAGGTTGTTGACCGATACGTGCTGCACCACGTTGTCCGGATCGACGATGAACGTGGCGCGCAGTGCGGCGCCTTCCTTCACGTCGCGCACGCCGAGCATGTCCACCAGCGAGCCGGTGGTGTCGGCGAACATCCAGTGGTTAAGCCGGTCAAGGTCCTTGTGATCGCGCCGCCATGCAAGCTTGACGAACTCGTTGTCGGTCGAGCCGCCAAGCAGCACCGCATCACGATCTTCGAAGTCGCTTGCCAGCTTAGCGAACCCGACGATCTCGGTCGGGCAGACGAACGTGAAATCCTTCGGGTAGAAATAGATCACTTTCCATTTGCCGGCGAACGAGCGCTCGTTGACTTCCTCGAATGCGCTGACGCCATTTTCTTCGTGATGGTTAAAGCCCGGCTTGACGCCGACCACATGGAAAGGATCGAGCTGCTGACCTACTGTTTTCATGCCTTGCTCCAGTTTGTTGGCTGATGAACGAAAGTGAGGGAGTAGTTTCCAGCTATCAAGTCCCTGTATCTAATTGTCATTCCCAATGGTGACGATAGAGTGAGGCGCTGCAGAAGGTCTCGTCTGCAACAATCACGGTCGTGACCACTTCGCTCCATCGCAATTCGGGTTGGCTGGCCTGGTACTTCGTCGTTATCTGGGGTTCCGGCTATCTGGCGACCAAGGTTGGACTGCAGTACGCCCCGCCCTTCACGTTTCTGACGCTGCGCTTTACGATCGGCCTGCTGCTGGTCATTCCGATTGCGCTGCTGGTCAAGCCGGCCTGGCCTGCATCGTTGTCGCAATGGCTGCACGTCGCTGCCGCGGGGCTGTTGATGCACGCGATCAATCTGGGCGGTAGCCACTATGCGCAGTATCTCGGGATGTCCGCGGGCATCACGGCCCTGATACTGGCGCTGCAACCGCTGGTCACGGCGGTGGCGGCCACCCCGCTGCTGGGCGAGCGATTGAAAGCGCTGCAATGGGTCGGGGTCGCGCTGGGCCTGGCCGGCGTTGCGCTGGTGGTCTGGCACAAGATCGATCTCGACGCCATGAGCGCGGCTTCGCTGGTCGGGGTGTTGATTGCACTGGCGGCGGTTACCGCGGGCACGCTATATCAGCGCATCTTCTGTCCTGTGGTGGACCTGCGGGCGGCATCGGTCGTGCAGTTCGCGGCCACCGCGCTGCTGTTGGCACCCTTCGCCATCGTGGTCGAAGGCTTCGAGTTCCGATGGACATGGGAGCTGCTGGCGGCGATCGGGTTTCTGGTGATCTTCGCTTCGATATTCGCCGTCAACGCGCTGCACACGCTGATGCGCCGCGGAGAAGCTACGCGCGTGACCAGCCTGCTCTATTTGACGCCGATCATCGCGGTAGCGCTCGAGTGGCTGATGTTCGGAATCTATCCGACATGGCTCACCGCACTCGGCATTGCAGTCACGTGTGCCGGCGTGGCTCTGGTCGCATTGAAACTGCGCAGCAAGAGTGCGTTGCAGGAAGCCGAAGTGCCACGGACCGCGAATTGACGATGACCCTGCCTCGCATCATCGCGTTCGTCGTGTTGACGCATACCGCCTTCGGCGCGGCGCGCCTCACCGCGTCGCTCTATGCGCTGTCAAACAATGCGTCACCGTTTACGGTGGGGGTGCTGCTGGCGCTCTACGCGCTGGTGCCTGCACTGCTCGCGGTGCGCGCCGGCCGCTGGCTTGATGAAGTCGGGCCGTTTCGTCCGCTGTTGATCGGTACCGTGATGATGACAGCCGGCGCGCTGCTTCCCGCCGCGTTTCCGTACGCCACAGCGGATGTGGCGCCGCTGCTGGTAGCGAGCGCATTGCTCGGCACCGGCTTCATGTATGTGCAGATGACGATGCAGAACCTGGTCGGCGTGATGTCCGAGCCGGGCAACCGTCCCGCCGCGTTCTCGATGCTGGCGCTGGGATTCTCCGCTTCGGGCTTGCTTGCGCCGGTGGCCAGCGGTTTCCTGATCGACAGCGTCGGCCATCGCGTGACCTTCGCATTGATATTCATCCTGATGGCCGTCGCCGTCGCCGTTCTGTTCGCGCAACGCGCGCTGCTGCCGGCGCCGCAGCCCCATGCCGTCATGACCGAATCGCGCAACCCGTTCGATCTGCTGCGCTATCCGGAAGTACGCAACGTGCTGATAGTCAGCGGCATGATTTCGATGTCATGGGATCTGCAATCGTTCCTGATCCCAGTGTATGGGACGAGCATCGGACTGACCGCGTCGCAGATCGGTCTAGTGTTGGGCAGCTTCGCCGCAGCGACGTTCACCATCAGACTGGCGATGCCGACATTGTCGCGTCGATATCGAGAGTGGGATGTGCTGCTGTTCACGCTGGTCACGGCGGCCGCCGGCTTCGCGTTGATTCCGTTTTTCGACACGATGGCACCCTTGATGGCAGTCGCCTTCCTGCTCGGGCTGGGGCTCGGCGCCGCGCAGCCCAACGTAATGTCTCTGCTGCACGATCGCTCGCCCCCCGGGCGGGTCGGTGAGGCGCTGGGCGTGCGCACAACGGTCATGAATACGAGTCACGTCGTGCTGCCGCTGGTATTCGGTGCATTCGGCTCGGTACTCGGCGCCGGCGCCGCGTTCTGGCTGATGGCGAGCGTGCTCGGTGCCGGTGGCTGGACCTCGTGGCGCCGGATGAAACTGGAGCCGCCTCGTGAATAAAGTGCCTTTTGATTTCCCTGGCCGCGTCACCGCCGAACAGCAGGCGGCGTCGCTTGCCGCCGCGCTGAGTGCGTGGGATGGCGCATCGCCGCTGTGGCTGTTCGGTTACGGCTCGCTGATCTGGAATCCGGAAGTCACTTTCGATCAACGCGTGACAGCGCGCGTGCACGGCTATCACCGGCGGCTGTGCCTATGGAGCCGCGTGAATCGCGGCACCCTTGAATGTCCCGGGCTGGTGGCGGGACTCGACCGCGGCGGCTCATGTGCCGGCGTTGCGTATCGTCTGCCGGCGACCACAGCTCGCGCAGAACTCGAGCAGCTTTGGGACCGCGAAATGTTCATGGGCTCGTATGCACCGCGCTGGCTCGACTGCCGCCTCAACGGCCCGATCGACGATCGATCGCGCGTCCCGGCGCTGGGGTTTGTCGTACGGCGGGAGGCAGCGAACTACGCCGGGAAGTTGAGCGAGGCAGAGATTCTGGCGGTGTTCGAGCGTGGCAGTTGCGGCCGCTTCGGCACCAGCCTCGACTACCTGGTCAAGACGGTGCATGCCCTGCGCGAGTACGGCATGTCGGACCCGCATCTCGAACGGCTCGCGCGCCATGCCGGCATCCAGATACCGCGACTGTCTAAGATGACGCAATGAACATCGCCGATCTGCGCGTCGAATACAAGCGCGGCGAGCTAGATGAAGATCACGCCAACGCCGATCCGATCGCGCAGTTTTCTCGCTGGTGGGACGAAGCGGTCGCCGCGCAGGTGCGCGAAGCCAACGCGATGACACTTGCCACCGCCGACATTAACGGCAGGCCTTCGGCGCGCACCGTCTTGCTGAAGGGGTTCGATTCCTCCGGCTTCGTGTTCTTCAGCAATTACGAAAGCCGCAAGGGTGCCGAGCTCGCCGCCAATCCGCGCGCGGCATTGCTTTTTTTCTGGCCCGAGCTCGAGCGGCAGGTTCGCATCGACGGCGCTGCCTCGCACACGGGCGAACAGGAATCGGATGAATACTTTCGGAGCCGGCCGCTGGCCAGCCGCATTGGCGCATGGGCTTCGCCGCAGAGCCAGCCAATCTCGAGCAAGGCGTGGCTGATGGCGCGCGTTGCGCAGATGGGATTGCGCCATGCCGCGGCGTCAAGCCGGCCGCCCTATTGGGGCGGTTATCGGGTCGTGCCGGAGGCGATCGAGTTCTGGCAAGGGCGGCCTTCGCGATTGCACGATCGGCTGCTGTACACGCGAACCGCTACCGGATGGGGCCGTCAGCGACTCGCCCCCTAGCCGGAGTGCGGAATTCAATGGACTGATTCCCGCCTGCTGCGGCTATCATCCCGCCATCAGAGGGAAAGCGGCATAGGAGCATCGATGAGTGAACAGCAGATCTCGGTCATCATCGTCGAGGACGAACCGGAGTTTCGGCGCCGCTTTGTGCAGATCGTCGAGAACGAGCCGAGCATGAAGCTCGTTGGCGCAGCTTCGAACAAGCGCGAGGCGCAGGCGATCATCGACCGCGAATCATTCGACGTGATGCTGATCGATCTGGGCCTGCCCGATGGCAGCGGCATCGAGCTGATCCGTCAGGTAAGCCAGAAAAAACCCGATGTCGACATCATGGTGGTCACCGTCTTCGGCGACGAGCAGCATGTGGTGTCGTCGATCGAAGCGGGCGCGACCGGCTACATCCTGAAAGACTCCGCTCCCGCCGACGTGATCTCGTGCATCCGACTGCTGCGCGCAGGCGGTTCGCCGGTCAGTCCGGTGGTCGCACGCAGCGTATTGCGCGCGATTCGCAACCGGATGAGCACTACCGCGCCGGCGCGCCTGCCAGGCACCGAGCAGAATCCGCTGTCCGCACGCGAAACTGAAATTCTGCAATTGCTTGCAAAGGGGATGAGCTTCAACGAGATCGGCGACATCCTCGGCATTTCTCCGCACACGGTGACCGCGCACATCAAGAAGATTTATCGGAAGCTCGCAGTGCACTCGCGCGGCGAAGCGGTTTACGAAGCGACTCAGATGGGGCTGCTGAAGAACTAGTGGCCTGTAACAGCCAAATGCCTAGCCCGCCTGCCACGCCATCGACGCGCATGGCGGCGTTGCAAATGCTCGCAATACCTTCGGGTATTGCTGTGCTTTGCGCCTTGCCCTGCACGCCGAGTGGCGCGTCCTTCGGTCTGGATTCGGCTGTTACAGGCCGCTAGGCCGCTCGGTGCGATTCCGCTCCGGCATGATCGATCGCATCATTCGTTCGCTAGCGCTGACTGCAGCGCTGATCGCGGCACTTGGCGTCCTACCCGCCGCCGCCGACGAAGCCAGCATCATCAACCGCATCGAATGGGTGTCCGGCACCCGCGCCGCGTTTCCCAGCCCTGACGCTTTGTGGCAATCGCATGCGCTGCCGATGCGCTGGTCGTCGGCGAGCGGCACTCGGCAGGGAGTCTGGCTGCGTTTCCTGTTCAGGCTTCCGGAAGCGCCGGCCGAAGGCTGGAGCATGCTGCTTGTTCGTGTACCCACCGGCGGCACGATTTTTCTGAACGGCAAGATGATTGCCGATGTGCCGCTTGACTCCGAAAGTCGCTACGTCCGCTGGCGGCGCCCGCAGCTGATCAACCTGCCGGCGGGGTTTCTGCAGGATGCGAACGACGTGCTGATCTACACGTCGTACGGAGTTGGCGTGCACGGCATCGGGCCGATCGTTGTCGGGCCGACCGCGGAGCTGCAGCCGCGCTATGGCAGTGAGTTTTTCGTCAGCCACACGCTCCGCTGGGTATCGCTGCTGCTGACGGTGTTAATGGCGATCGGTTTTGCGGCGCTATGGCTGCGCCGGCGCTCCGAAAGCCTGTTCGGATTGCTTTCCCTGATGTCGGCGTTCTGGGCGCTGCGCTCGCTGGACCTTGTGTTCGAGTCGATGCCAGCCGATGCCAGATACTGGATGCGCGGCGCTTTTTATCTGGGCACGGCGGTGTTTACTGCGCTCGCCACGATTACGATGTGGCGGCAGCGTAGCCGCCACCGACAGCGCGCCGAACTCGGACTGATCGTGCTGGCGGCGATGGGGCCCGGCCTGTACCTGCTCTCCGGCGACATGTTCGACATGACGGCGGGTGCACTGTGGCAGGCCATGATGCTGGCCGCATTGACTACCGGTGTGCTGACACTCACCGCCCATTCATTGTTCACGCCTTCGTGGATGCTGAAGGGAATCGTCGCCGCGCTGGTGCTGGCCCTGGGCGCCGCAATCCACGATTACCTGGTCTATATCGGCGTGCTGCCCTTTGCCAGCGTGGAGCTGCTGAACATCGCGACACCGGTAATGCTGATTGCGCTGGGTGCAGCATTGATCGACCGCTTCGTGCGGTCGCTGGCCGATGTCGAGAAAACCAATACCGAGCTTGAGACGCGCATCCATGAGCGCGAGCAGCTGCTGAAGCGCAACTTCGACCGGTTGCGCGAGAGCGAGCGTCTGAAAGCCAGCGCGCAGGAGCGGCAGCGCATCATGCAGGACATGCACGACGGGCTCGGTTCGCAGTTGCTGTCTTCGTTAATGCTGGTCGAGCGCGGCGCGATGTCCAACGAGCAGGTGGCGCAGATTCTGCGCGAATCGATCGACGACATGCGGCTGGCCATCGACGCCCTGGCGGCCGAAGACTCCGACCTGCTCGCCGCCCTCGGCAACATGCGCTTCCGCATGGAGCCGCGGCTGAAGGCTGCCGGCATCGATCTGCAGTGGGACGCGCGCAATCTGCCGGAGGAAGTCGATCTCGATCCGAACGCCGTGCTACCGGTGCTGCGCATTACACAGGAAGCGCTCACCAATGCCATCAAGCATTCGCGCGCGCGCATGGTGCGCGTGACCCTGGCACTCGATCACGACGGCGATTCACAATGGCTTTCGATTCGCGTGACCGACAACGGCCGCGGGCTAGCCGCCGGAACCGGCTCGGGCAACGGGCGTGGCATGCTGAACATGCGCAATCGCGCACAACGAATCGGCGCGTTCCTGAAAGTCGAATCGGTCCCCGGTGCCGGCACGATGATCATGGTGCGACTGCCGCTGGATACGACGCCCGGCCCGACGACGCGTGCGATGCAGCTGTCGCTCAACACCGAAGCGGTGATCGAACAGGTCCGGCTGGGCGACATCGGGAAACGCGAGCAACAGGCGCCAAGCACGCCGTAATTGCAGCGGTCCTACACTGGCGGGATGTCGCCGCATGCTGCCTCTGAATCACTGTTCGACGATGCCGAGGATGACCTGTTCGGCGCGCCTCACCAGGTTTCAGGCAGCGGTGAACCCACGGCACCGTCGCGCGCCAGCGCATCGGTCGAGCCGGCAGCCTTTGATGAGTCGCTGGCGCGTCTTGGCCGGCTGCTACCGCCCAGTGTTCATCTGGGCACATCGTCCTGGTTCTTCCCCGGTTGGCGCGGCCTCGTTTGGCGTGACGATGCCGACACCAACTACAGCGAATCGCAATTGGCGCGTCATGGGTTGCGCGCCTATGGTGAGCACCCCCTGTTTCGCTCAGTCGGCATCGATCGCACTTTCTATCGGCCGCTGGAGACGACCGACTACGCGTGTTACGCCGGTCAGGTACCGCAGCACTTTCGCTTTCTGCTGAAGGCACCGGCGATGGTTGCCGATGCGATGATGCGCGGCAAGCGCGGCGATCCGATCGAGCCGAACCCGCTCTTTCTCGATCCGTCCGCGACGCTGGATCACTTCGTGGGACCTGCCGTACAAGGCCTGCGCGCTCACGCCGGGCCGCTGCTGTTCCAGCTCTCACCGCTACCGCGCGAAATGACGAACGTCGATGCCGGCATCGCGACGATCGAACGCATCGCCGCACTGTTGCATGCGTTGCCGTCCGAGATCCAAGGCATTGCGCCGCTTTATGCAGTAGAGCTGCGCAACGCCGAGCTGCTGACCCCGCGCTTCGTGCGTATGTTGCGCGAATGCCGCGCGCGTTTGTGCATCGGCATCCACCCGCGGATGCCGGCAGCGGCGCGCCAGAGTGCGGCACTGCGGACGATGGATGCACTGGAAGACGAAGGCGATGATTGGCGGCTCAAGGGCCCACTGATCGTGCGCTGGAACCTGGCAAGCGGCTTGCGCTACGAGGAAGCACGCATGCGCTATGCACCCTTCGATCGGCTGGTCGATCCCGACATTCCCACCCGCGGCACACTTGCGCATCTGGTCCACGTGGCGATCAAGAGCGAGCAACCGAGCTTCATCATCGCCAACAACAAGGCCGAAGGCAGCGCGCCGTTGACGTTGACCGAGCTGGCAAAGGCCATCGTCACCTAGCGTGGCGGCTGCCTTGCGCGTCGATAGCGAGATAGCGAACATCCTGCGCCTCGAGAAAGGCCAGCGCTTCATCGACCGGCTTCAGCATTGCAACGGTCGCGCACGCGCCAGCCGCCACGCACAATGGAGCAACCACCGACACCGAGCGCCAATGCCCGGTGGGCCATCCCGTGCGCGGATCGAGCAGATGGGAGTAGCGCCGGCCCTCGTGCTCGAAGTAGCGCTCGTAATCGCCGGAGGTTGCCATCGCCCCGCGCGGCACGTTCATTTGCGCCATCGTTGCACCGGGTTCGCGCCGAGGATCCTGAACCGCTACGCGCCATGGACTGCCGTCGGCGTGCGGACCGATCACGCGCACATCGCCTCCAAGATTGACCAGGCCATGCTGCGCACCGCGTTCCAGGACAATCGCCGCTGCGCGATCCGCCGCATATTCCTTGCCGATGCCCCCGAAATCGATCTCCATGCCGGCATGCGGAAGATGAATCCTCTGCGAGTTCCAGCCGATCTTTGACCAACCCACCAGCGGCAGCAGTTCGTCGAGTGCGGTTTGCGAAGGCAACCGCGCCGCCTTGAAATCCCATGCCCGCCGCAGCACGCCGCTGCTGAGGTCGAACAGACCGCCGCTTTGCTCGAATAACTGCGCGCCGAAGTCGAGCAGGCTTGCCGTTTCGGCATCCACATCGACGGCCGATCCACCAGCCGCACGGTTGATCACACTGATGACGCTGTCCGGCAGATATCGAGAATATTTCGTTTCGATGCGCCGCACTTCGGCTGTTGCGGCGTCCGACCAGCTGCGCGCCGTGGCTTCGTCGGATGCGTAGACACGCACTTCGCAGTGCGATGCCATCGCACGGAACGCAAATGAGAACAGGGAGAGGTGCACACGCAGCCCGGAAATGCTGCGCGATGCTACCGAACCGGCTTAGAACCGCCTACTGACGCCGACCTGATAAAGCTGCGCCTTGAAGTCCTGCAAGCCTGGGCTGCCGTCGCCACCGAGACGCCAATCGCCGCGCTGCTCGTAGTATTCCGCCTTGGCATCGACCGACCAGCCGCCGCCGAACATCTTGGCGACCTTCACGCCGGGCGTAATGCCACCAAACGCAGAGAGCCTTTGGTCGGACGTATAGAACCCGTTCGGATTGCTCAGATATCCGGGCGGAAACGGCGGTCCCAGCACCGGGTCATAAACCGGGTCGTAATAAAAGAAGGCAGAGCTCTGCGTCGTGTAGCGCAGGCTCGGCGTCAGTGTGAAGCCGTGCGGCAGCTCCTGCGCCCACTCGAACGTGGCTGTATGCGCCGAGACTTCCCAATTGTCGTCATAGTAGCGATAGGAGGAGCGCAGCGTGGCGTTCAAGCCGTCGAAATAATGGTTCAAGCGAAACAGCACCGCGAACTGATCACGGTTGTCAGGCCGCTGGTCCACTCCGTACAGCGCTTTGTAGGGGTCGGTCAGGTAGCCGCTCTGCTGTGCGTAGTACAGATTGATCTGAGCTACGTCGTTTCTGCTTAAAACCTGCGTAATGCCGACGATGCCATCGAGCGTGTTCTTCGAGCGCGTGAACACCGGGCCGTCGGTGGGCGAAATTTCATCGCTCGAGTAGCCCACACCGACCGTGAACGTGGTGTTCTGATCCGGCGTCGCATGGCGCACCGTCAGCCCGGTGGAGGCCGACTTGTAATCATCCTCGGTCGAATAGGCGCCGCGTAAAGACACCGCCGTGCGGCCAAAATACTTGGTCACGGTGATGTCGCCCGCCGTGCGCGCATCCTTGATGCCCGCGCCGGAAGCACCCGAAAGAACCGTGTGGTAATAAGGTGAAGCGCCGGAAATGTTGTCGTACACCGCGCCGATTTCGAACACCCAGTCTTCGCTGATCGGTGCCAGCAGATAAAGCGCCGGCGATTGCACCGTCATCCGGTCGCCGGAATCCTGGTAATCGCGGTAGTACAGGTACTTGAACTGGATCAGGGTCGCATTCGGCACCGTTACCTGCGCATGCGCAGAAGGAACAATGCCCGGCAATGCCAACGCTGCCGCAAGAATGGAGCTATTCGATTTGTTCATTGCGCTTGTCGATCCCCGCTGCACCCGCGAAAAGCCGCAGCATCCCCGTTTTAACTGCTCTTGCCCTGATGAAATTGTCCGGCTTTGCCGGCGATTTCATTGAAACCAATAAGACAAAAGGAGGTTTGCACTCCGTCTGCGCGCCTAGTTGCACCCGCATCCACCGCCGCCCACGCTCGATCCGCCGGTGGCGCCCTCCTTGCTGAAATACGTGTGTTCTTCAAATCGCGTTTGCAAAGGATCCGTATCGAAAGCCATCTGCGGCTTGGCAAGATTGCCCTTCTGCCACGGTTGCACCGCGCTGCATCCCATCATCGACACGCTTAGTGCGAGCACGCTCGCCGCCGCGCCCATTCGGCTGACCCATTGCTTCATCGTCATCCCCTATTTGCCTGCTGCAGCGAGTGCCGCCTGGATTTCGCGCTCGAGCGCTTCACGATCGCTGTCCTTGAAGCCGACATGCACCGCGCGCACCTTGCCGTCGGCGCCGATCAGAAAAGAGGTCGGCATGCCCTTCGGCTGGTATGTCTCGGCGACTTTGCCCGTCGTGTCGTAGCCGATCAGAAATTTTGCCGGCGTGGAGACGAGAAACTTGTCGGCATCCGCGCGCTTTTGATCAACGTTGACGCCAACGACCGTGAGGCCTTTCTGCCCGTATTTCGCCTGCATTTCGTTCATGAATGGAAACGACTGCTTGCACGGGCCGCACCACGAGGCCCAGAAGTCGACGTAAACGACCCGGCCTTTCAGATCAGCCAGACGCAGCGGTTTGGGCGAGCTGGCCAGATCGAATGCAGGTGCTCTGGAACCGACTTGCTGTGCTGTTGCGCTGCCGACTGACAACGCACACGCGGACAACGCGAGTGCGATTAAACGACTGTGAGAGACCATTGCAATGCCCTTTCCCCGAAGATTCGCCGCATGTTAGCGGCTAAGCCTGCGAGGCCGGCATCGCGGATTGCGGCTAATCCACAGTGGAATTCTTTCTTTTAGCAGCGAACGTCTTGCGGAATTTTGCAACCTTCGGCGACACGACAAACATGCAGTAGCCCGCCCCCGGATTGTTGCGAAAGTACTCCTGATGCGAAGTTTCGGCGCGGTAATAGTCGGGTGCAGGCAGCAACTGCGTCACGAGCGGACGGCTCCACTGCGTTTGCGCTTCGCGCATCACATCCTCGGCCACCTGGCGCTGCTCATCCGCGTGATAGAAGATGACGGATCTATATTGCGTGCCTGAATCGTTGCCTTGCCGATTCAACGTGGTCGGGTCGTGAATCGCGAAAAAGATCTCGAGTACCTCGCGATACGAAATCTGCTGCGGGTCGAACTCGAGACGCACCACTTCGGCGTGCCCGGTCGTGCCGTCGCAGACATCCGCGTATGTCGGCCGGTCGACCTGGCCGCCTGAGTATCCGGACTCGACATCGACCACGCCCTGCACTTCCTCATAGACCGCTTCCAGACACCAGAAGCAGCCGCCGCCCAGGGTGGCGAACTGGTAGCCGGCGCGCGGCTCGCGGCTCAACGGATTCTCGATCGACATTCTTATGACCTCCTGGTAGATACCTTGCTTGGTCGAGCGGTGTGCGACTAGCTTACGCAGGACTCGGAGCAGGATCGGGACCTACAGCGGCACGCTGGCCGATAGCAGCACCAACAGCGCGCCCGAGAGCACCAGCGAGACAGCGACATGATCGGCTGAATCGCTGTCGATGACGCCCAATAGTCGTCGGCCGCCGCTGCTCCACCAGGCGCAACTCACCAGAAACGCAGTCACGACGATCAGGATGCCCGGTAGCAGTATCAAACCCAGGCCGGCGACATACGTCGGAATCGATCCGATCACCGCGACTGCCATAGCGCGTAACCACTGGCGCGGGCGCACGTAGAGTTTCAGAAGATAGGCACTGACCAGCCCCTGCGCGAACGGAGCGATCGCCGCCACCGCCCACAATGCAAGAAACGGTGCCCAGCCACGATCGGGTTGCATGCCATAGCCGGCCACATAGTTCCAGTCGGTGTTGAAGTTTCGAACGCCGATCTCGGTCGCCGCCGCGATGTTCAATCCACCCGCGAGCGCTACCGCCAGCAGAATCGGCAGCGCCTGGCCTCGGTCGAGTTTCGGCTCGATAAAATCCCACCACGCGTCGGGCTCGAGCAGTGTCACAGGACGGCCGGCGCATCAGGCAGCTCATTCGGATTGCGCGCGCCATCAGCCAACCGGAAGCGCTCGGCCAGCAGCGCGCTGACAGCGCGCACGGCAGCGATGCTGCCCGCTTCAAACTCATGGGCACGAAACTGCTCGCGCATCATGTTCGAGACTTCGTCCCAGCGCGCGTTCGGAACATGGCGCGCAATGCCGCGGTCGGCGACGATCTCGATCCGGTGATCTGCCAGTTCGACGTAGATCAGCACGCCGTTGTTCTCTTCCGTGTCCCACACGCGCAGCTTGGCGAAGACCATTTCAGCGCGCTCGCGCGCCGGCGCGTCGCGCCGCAAATAGCTCCATGGCAATGCCGCCTCGACCGCGAACCGGATCTCGCCCGAATGCGTCTGCTCGCTTTCCGCAATCGCCTGCTGGATTCGCTGCAACACCGCAGGCGGAAACGCGCGATCGACCGACTGCGGCGTCTTGATCGCATGGCGCAGCCAGCGCTTCAGCATAAATAAGGCACCTCAAAAGCGTCGCGAGTGGGCCGAGGTTGATGCGAGGAGCGCACACGTACGAGCGGTACGGCGAGCACCGCAGCAGCGAGATGCCGCACAGTGGCTTCGGAGATGGCTTTCACCAGCTGCTTCCTCCACCGCCGCCGGAAAAGTCTCCGCCACCGCCCGAGCTCCAGCCGCCACCGCCGCTCCAGCCACCCCCTCCGCCCGACCAGCCGCCGGGGATAAAGATCGGTCCGCCGCGGCCGCCCAGCACGCGCCCGCGTCTGCCACCGCCACCGAAGCCGCCGAACGCCGAGAACAGGAAAACGGCGATGGCGGCAATGCC
>JBGSWY010000381.1:0-3875 GCA_041751715.1 Burkholderiaceae bacterium | reverse complement strand
CGGCTGCTAACCGCCTGATTGGCTTTCTGCATCTGCTCGATGGTGGCTGCGCGCGTGTCAACCGCGTTACGCAGCTCGATCGCGCGTGCAAGACTGCGCCGGGCACGCTCGCAGCGGTCGGCGATCTTGAGTTCTTCCTGTGCGCGCTTGTCGGCCGCTCGCCTTTCTTCGGCCTGCTGCTTCTTCTGATCCTTTTCTAGCTGCTTTACTTCGGCGACGTCCTTCTTCGCGCGCTCCCTGGCGGCCTTTTCTTCTGGCACGCTGACCGGCGGCGCGGTATCGACCTTGCGGACCGGCCTCGTGCCCGCTGGACACTCGCGATTCGAGTAAGTGACGGTGCCATCCTTGGCTTCGCAGCGCGAAACCTGTATCTGCTGCGCCGGCGCGCCGGCAGCAAACATCGCTGCGGCCACTGCGAGACTTGCGCGCAAAAACGTCATTGGAATCCTTTGTCAGCCGCAAACGCGGCGATATTCGGTAAGCAATTCTCTGGTACGCGCGTCGGCCGCATCGACATCCTCGGTCGAATAGTAGGGTCGTGTCGTCAGCACATTGCGCAACTGGCGCGATGAATCGATCGCGGCCCGCAGGTACCCGCAATCGGCCGCCTTTTGCACCGCGCTGTCAGTCTCAGCCGGCGTCACTACCTGAGACTGCTGTTTCTGTTGCGCCTTGGCTTCGTCGCGCTGGCGTTGCAACCTGGCCTGCGCTGCTGCACTAGCCTCGGCCGACGGCTGCGTTGCCGGCTTCAGCGCCTTTACCGGTTTTGTGCCCGCCGGACACGCAGTATCCGAATACACAATGCGCTGATTGGCGCCTTCGCAACGCTGGATTGCCTGCGCCGATGCACACACTGGCAACATCAGAACACTTACAGCAACGAGGTGCGCGATCTTCATCGCGCACGAGTCTATCGAATTCCCTGCGGCGCGCGCTACAAACCGAGCGCGCTGCGGACCGAGTCGGCCGCGGTTTTGTTGAAGCGATACTGAAAGTCGTAGATCTTGGCGCCGGCCTGATACAGCTTGCCGGGGCGCACGCCCGGCGCGCCCTTGCTCGGCTCGATAAACGCAATCTTGGCCGATTCACGTTCTACGTTGGTCACGCCGGTGTCAAGCGGGTCGACATTTGCGGGAAACGACAGCACGACCGCCCGGGTGCCGCCAACCGTGCGCTCTTCCCACTCGCCTGCGTCCAGAGGTTGTGCCCCATTGCGATCACAGAACAGGGTGCCGGGCTTCGCTGCGTATAGCTCGACCGAGCCTTTTTTGGCGGCGCCTGGCTTGAACATCATCGCGTAAGGCTTAGCGCCCTTGCGGTCTTCATACGCGAGGCAGTACGGAATCTGTTTCGAGAAATTGGAGACAAACTGGGCCGTACTGGTCGCCCCGGTAAACGATTCACGTGCCGGCAGGATCAGCACGTCATCGATGAAGCGCGCCACCACCAGGTACGCGATGGAACCGGGAGGAAAGGTCGCACTGCCGACCTTGGCCGCTTCCTGTTTCAGATAGTTATCGGGTGTTCGCAGGAACGACTGCATATGCAGTCCAGTCACGTCGAACGCCTGCAAGGTCATCGCCACGCGCAGCGGATTCTGGCCGGAGAAGATCAGATAGACGGTGCCATCGGGTGCGGGGATGGCAAAGTTGGGGCGGCCCACTGGTCGGCGCTCGCCGTTCAGGACAAAGTTGCCGGCATCGATGTTGCTGTGCACCGCGCCGGTCTTGGCATCGTTCGTCGTCTCGGTGATCGCGTAGCGATCTTCCTGCACCGGCTTGTCGCCAACGCGCAGATTGGCGATGCGTGGCCCGTTGATCAGATAGATGCCTTCGCCACGCAAAGCGTCGAGCCCGGGGTTGGGCAGCGGCTTGACACCCTGCACCGGCCGCGGCTGTTTCAGCGGTCCGTAAGTCTGAAGCTCGGTTTGCTGCTCGGTGGCGCCGGCCGCGGAAGATAGCGCCAGCGCCGCGATCAAAACCGCGCGTTTTACGTTTGAGTGCATTGCGTGGATCTCCTGAGCTGGTCCAACCGCCCGGATCGTAGCGAACGCGGCGCGGCGCGATGATCCGAGAAACGTCTCGAATTCTCCCCTGAAAGGGGGACTAAAGTCCGCAGGCTTCGCAAACCTACTGCGCGTGCGAAGGGCCTGCGGTGCTCAACGTACCATTTGTACGCATCCGCTCCCCGGCGCGGCCTTGGCTCGCTCGCTTCGGCTTCGAAGCTTGCGATTTAAAGCACCTTGCCTGGATTCATGATGTTCAGCGGGTCCAGCGTGCGTTTTATGGCGCGCATCAGGGTCATTTCGATCGTCGATTTATAGCGGGCATTTTCTTCGCGCTTTAACTGCCCGATGCCGTGTTCTGCAGAGATGGAACCACCGAAACGCGCCACCTGATCGTGTACAGATTGATAGATCGCCGGCTGTAGTGCAAGAAAGTCTTCTTCCGGCATGTTAGTCGGTGAAGCTACGTTGTAGTGCAGGTTGCCGTCGCCCAGATGACCGAAGGCCACTATTCGAACGCCGTGAAAACCCCGCGCGAGTAGAGCATCCGTTTCGTTGATGAAGCGCGCGATCGACGAGATCGGCACGGAGATATCGTGCTTGATGTTCCTGCCCTCGCGCGCCTGCGCTTCCGAAATCAGCTCGCGCAGCATCCATAAGGAACGGGCCTGCGAGGCCGATTGCGCCACCGTTGCATCGGCGATCAGCTGTTTCTCAAGCGCGCTTTCGGCCAGCGACTGCAGCAGCGCCGTTGCATGCGGCTCGTTCTCATGATCGCTCAATTGCAGCAACACGTACTCGGAGTGCGGCCGGCTGAACGGTGAGCGGTGGCCGTCGAAGTGACGCGTGACGAGTTGCAGACAGGCGTCGGAAAACAGCTCGAACGCGGTCAGGGTGGGGCCGGCCGAGGATTGCGCCAGGGCCAGCAACTCAAGCGCCAATGCCACCGAATCAAGCGCGAACAACGCAGTCGCCTGCGCGCGCGGCGGCGGAAATGTTTTCAGGCATGCGGCAGTGATCACTCCCAGCGTGCCTTCGGCACCGATAAAAAGCCCGCGCAGGTCGTAGCCGGTGTTGTCCTTGCGCAGCCCGCGCAGGCCATTCCAGATCTCGCCCGACGGCAGCACGACTTCGAGCCCGAGCGCGAGTTCGCGCGCGTTGCCATAGCGCAGCACCTGCGTGCCACCGGCATTGGTACTCAGGTTGCCGCCAATGGTGGCCGTGCCTTCGGCCGCGAGCGACAGCGGGAACAATCGATCAGCTTCGTTGGCCGCCTGCCGCACTTTCTGCAGCACGCATCCTGCCTCGACCGTGATCGTATTGTTCAGTGCATCGACCTCGCGCACACGATTCATGCGCCGCATCGACAGCACGATTGCGTTGCCCGATTCGTCGGGAGTGGCGCCGCCCACCAGCCCGGTGTTGCCACCCTGCGGCACGATGGGCGCGCGCTGCTCGGAGCACGCGGAGACTATCGCCGCCACTTCGCTGGTGGACGAAGGCAACACGACGGCATGCGCGCGGCCGGTAAAGCGGTGCCGCCAGTCGGTCAGATACGGGGCCGTGTCTTTGCCCGCCGTCAGCACATGCGACGCGCCGGCGATGTCCTGCAGACGTTGCAGCAACATCAGCGTGCCGCCGCCAGGCGCAGCGCAGTGGTCGCGAGGCGCGTGCCGAGTGCGACCGCCAGGCGCTGCGGCCCTGCGGAATCCGCTCAGAGTCCGCTCAGAGTCCGCATTGCATCGCTCAACAGCGCACTACAGTGCGCAACAAGGTGGAAGAACAAACGCTCCGACCTGCGGTGTTGTGCCAAAACCCCTGGTCAGGGGATTGCCGACATATGCTTTGCAAGCAGAAGGCCGTGGGTTCG